>JAYUUK010000392.1:0-9376 GCA_043754595.1 Roseiflexaceae bacterium
CGCTCGCGGCTGCGGCGATACTCCTCCGGCGTCTTGCGCAGCCTGGCGCGAGTGGCGAGCGCGCCGGCCGTGAGCCGCCGCTGCCGCAGCGCATCTACGGTGGACACGAACGCCGTGCGGACCGCGACGACATCGCCGTGCAGCGCAGCGAGCAGCGCGGTGTGGAGGAACTGCTCGCCAAACGGCTCGGCGCGCGAGGATTTAAGCGCCACCCCGCGCACGATCAGGTGGCCATCGTGGGTCAGCAGCGCATAGTTCTTGACCTCGTGGGAGAACATCGCGGCGTAGCGCCCATCATATTCGAGCCTGATCCCCTGCGGCATCGTGGCCGCCACATCGGCCACCAGCGCCCGCGCCGCCGCCTCGTCAGCGGTCTCCGGCAGGGCGAAGTAGACCCCGTCGGTATCGGCCTCGATCAGCGCCACGCCGCGCCGCTCCAGCTCGGCGACCACCCGGCCGAGCACCTCGCGGCCGCGGCTAGTGATCGCATCGGCGGCGGTGCGGTCAGCGAAGAGCGCCATCGTGCCGGCGCCGAGGTAGCCATAGGCGGCGTTGATGATCAGCTTCATCGCCGCCTGCATCCCGCCGTGGTAGCTGGCGTCGAGCGAGCCCGGCTCGGCCAATTTCGCCGCATCTTTGTGTCGCAGCCGCAGCTCGGTCAGCCGGGTCACGATCGTCAGCAGCGACTGCGCCGGGTCGCACTTCGGCCCGATGGCGTGGGCGATCATCAACGACGGGTAGAGCGAGGCGACATCGGCCTTGACGACGTTGCGGGCGATGCCGGTGGCGAACAGGTGCAGCCCGCCGCCGCTGTGCGGCCCGAGGTCGCTGTATCCCTCGACCCCCGGCAGCGGCAGCGCCTGGCCGCGCCGCAGAAATGCCCGCACCACCATCGGCTCGAGGATGCCCATCGCCGGCCCGGCGTAGGCCACGCGCTCGTAGCGACGCGGGGCCATCTGCGTCAGCGCGAAGGCCGGCGGCAGCAGCCGCTGCGAGAGCCCGTCCACCTCGCGGACATCGCCGAGCGCGTAGGCCAGCACCTGCTCGGGAGCGCGCCGGTAGGTGTCAAAAATCTGCTCGCCGGCGATGTACACGCGGTCTGGCGCTGCGATACCGAAGTGGCGAGCTGCGTCCTTGAGCCGGTGGCTGCCCATATCGCGGGTCACAAAATCGTGGCGGCGCACCGCGTCGAGCGTATCGATCAGCTCGCGCCCCGCCAGCGTGTAGCGCACCTCGCGCTGGCGGCGGTAGCGCCCGTCGTCGCCCTCGTCGCGCTGCGCCTGCGCCACCTTGCCGAGCCCGAGCGGCCCTGGCGAGCGGCCGAGATCGAGCGTCAGCCCGAGCAGTTCGGCGCGGCGCTCGAGGAACGGCAGGTCAAATCCGTGCAGGTTGTGGTTCTCGATCACGTCGGGGTCGCGCTCGCGGATGAGCGCGCACAGATCGATGATCAGCTGCGGCTCGTCCTGCGGCTCGCGCGCCTCGATGATAGCCTCGAAGCCCAGGCTATCGCGCGCCGCCGCCAGAAAGATCCGCCCGCGCTCGCCGTCCAGCGCGGTGGTCTCGAAGTCAATCTGCATGCGGTGCAGGTCGCTGTAGCGCAGCCCGCGGAAGTAGCAGCGGCCGCGCTGGATGAGATACTGCTCCACAGGCCCGACGCGGTAGTACTCGGACTCGGGCAGCTCGAAGATGCCGCGCACCGATCGCCCCAGCCGCCGCTGCGCCCCGATGCACAGCGCCCGCTCGAGCTCGCGCCCGCTGCGCGCCGCGATGAGAAAACGGCAGCTCGCTGCCGCGCCGACCAGCTCGACGTAGCTGAACGGCGTGCGATCGTCGTCTCGTGCCAGCCGAACGTGCGCCAGGTCATCGAGATGCGCCGCGACGATCCAGGGGCGGTAGCGGTCACGCTCGGCGAGAACTTGGCCATCGACGCGCCGCCACACGATCGCCCGCCCATCGCGGTCGGCCCACGCCGAGACGATGCCGGGCGTCGGGTCCCAGCCAAACAGCAGCTCATCCGATTCGGCGCTTGGTATCACGTCTGGTCGCTGCGCTCCGTCCTGGTCGCTGCGCTCCCTCTCGGTCGCTGCGCCCGGTCACGTCCGTATGGGCGCAGCGAGCGCGGATCGGCCGCCTGACCCGAATTGACACTCGCGTACGCTTGCCCCTACTACGTGCTATGTACTACCTACAACGCGTCCCGGTCGCTGCGCTCCGCCTGGTTCCCTGGTGTGGGGGCAGACTTTCAGCTGCAGGAGATGTGGCGTTATTTTGCAGGAGCATTCTTTTGTTTTTTGGAAGCGATATCTTTGCTGTCAGACCGGCGCGGCTGGCAGACCAACAAGCCAACAATTGGTTATTATAACCTCTCCGTGTCGTCAGCACCAACGACGGGATACAGGACACGATTGACGTTCTCACGTCGCCAGCCTCAACTAGCGTGCGGCTCAACCACAGTAGCATTGGTGATCGCAGACCCCGGAGACAATACCATGGCGCAGCGCGATAGGACTTAGGACAAGAGTGGGGCGCTGGCACTGGCAGCGGGCGCGCTACCAGCGCCCCGCCCGCCCCGCCGCGCCGCCCCGCGCCGCCCCGCCCCGCGCCACCCGCGTATGGGCGAAGCAAGCGCACGCGTGGATTGCCGACCTGGGATCGATCCTGCGCGCTTCGCCCCGCCCTGCGCCCCGCCGCGCACCTGGCTCCACGGGTTCCCTCGCTGTACTTAGGCGCCGCTGATCGGCGCGCTAAAGCATGGCGGCTTGCGGCGGGTTCCGCATGGACTTCTTGCACCACACCGAGCGTCGTAGCGACTGAGGTGTAATGGCCAAGGCCCACCAGTAGCGGTACGATAAGATCAGTCTTGCGGCTGAGGTAGCTCCATCGTTAGGCGGAGCGCATAGACAAACAGGCGGTACGTTGCGAACGTGCGTAGCACATAGCGGGGGTTTGAAGCGGCTTTGTCTCCCCAAACCCCCGCTTTGCGTTCTATGAGTTATAACGCTTGAACCGGCGTGCTCGCTACAACTTGGAATGGATAATGGTGGGTGAAGGCCACCCAACGTGCGCCCCAGCCACCATTGGCTTGCACCTCGATTGCCCATGTCACCCACTCAAAATCTGCCTCGCCATACCCAAGCTCTTTCCACTCGTTTATGCCATTCGTGCGCAGCTTGCGGAACGAACGTATGGTGTTGTACCCGTTCCGCCAATACTCGCGCCGCATAATCATGCTGCCTTCTGGCACCCGGCTGCATGCCACATCCGTTGGGATGGAAAAAACAAGTGTGTGTTGCCATACTGCATCTGCGCGTAGTTCAAGCTGTTCGACCTCGGCCAGTATCTCCTCGTGAAGCACGCGCTCGGTGATTCTCCGGCCAGCGCGAACACGGCCACGGCATACCAACGTGACCCGCAAGGGCTGAAGCAGGCCGCGACCACGCACCGAAACGTTGGCATAGCTGCGCTGGCCCAGCGTAAGTGGGAGTTGTTCGAGTGCGACTGAGCTGGCAAGCTTGCGCGCCAGCACGATTCCATGCCGCCAAAGGTGGGGGCCAGCCACGAACACGCCAACCCCAAGCACGGCAACCGCGATCCAGAAACGCTCGACGGCCACGGCTGCGAATGCCAGACCACCACTGAGAAGTAGCCCGAAGATTGCCAGCACAAGCCAGTGCCACGACGACCACTGGCCGATTGTGAGTTTGACTGCGGCTGTGGGTGCGTTTGCCTGAGCGAACTTCGCTTGCCTGTTCTGTGTCGGCGGGTCAGCTTCTATGGTGGCGTGCGCTTTTTGGTCATTTGGCTCGCCATAGGCCGCCTTCAGCAACCGCGTCGCCGTGGCAACCTCGTCGCGTGGCACCGCGATAAAGCTGGCCAGCGCGCCACCTTGCTCATTGTTGGCGTTGCGATCGCTGATGTGGATGTCGGCATACCCTGGCCCTGCGCGGCGCAATTGATCATAGCCAGCATTAATTGACGACCAGATTCGTGCTTGCGCTACGCCTGGGTAGAATTCGACCGAATGCCGCTGTGTGCTGTCCATTTCACCGACTTGCAGCGCCCGCTTGTTGGTCACGACATACGCAAGGTTGACCATACGGCGGATTACGAGCTGCGCACCCCATGCCATAAGTACCGCGCCGGCAATCATTGCGCCGAGCAACAGCTTGTTTCCAGCGAAGAATGCAATTGTGGCAATGATGGCCGCAATCACAACGCCAACGATCAACGCATGCCACCAAATAAAGCGAATGACCCGTGAATCGGCTCGCCCAATCCACTGCGCCTGTTCGCCAGGGAGTAACGAATGGGCCACCTTTCCGCGCCACTCTTCGGGCACCTGTGTCGCTAACAGGGCTGTTCGTACCGCTTCAATGCCACCTGACCCGCTCGTACCAGCCGTGTTCTCACCAAGCAGTTGCTGCTCGATCAGCCGCCGTACCGTGGCGATCTGCGGGCAATGGCGGAATATGCCTATTTGATCAGCACTTGTTGTCAGCGTTGTCGGTATCACAAAGGTAACAGTGCCAGTTCCATCGGATCGCTGCTTAATCTTTACCCGCCTCATCTGTTCCCAGTTCAGGGATTCATTGGCGCGCAGGTATGGTTCATGTGCCGAAATAATCGCGCGTTGATCGGTTAAAACATACGCGCGCAAGCCGAATGGCTGCTCTGCGTCGGTGACACGTGCCTCGCCGGCCCACAGCACCTGTTCATGCTTGCGTAGGAGCGCCTTGACCCGTGCAACCGCCTTTGGCACAAGCTGGCTTTCCCAATGGATTACCGGCACACGCCCAGGTTCGATCTGTTGGCGAGGCCCAAGACTATGGAGCAACGACACAGCGGTGGCAGCTTCGAATGCAGACAGGTCGCGGAATGCTATCTCGGTCTGGGTGATTCCGTGGCTCTCGACGGCCAGTATCAGGTTGACGCCACCCGGTAGCAACGCCGCCAGCATTGGTGGCTGTATTCGCAGTACGTCAGGATCAAGTTGCCGGTAGCACTCAAGCTCGATTCGTCCTGTCAGGCGGCTCGCTTGCACCTGCAAAGCCCGCCGATCGGTGATGACGTAGTATGGCGCACGCCCACTTGGCCGGGCATAGAAACATACGACTGCGAATAGCCACATGGCCCAGATCAGTTCAATCGGCGGGGTCGAATTGGAACCAGAACGAAAAAGTGTCAACGCTGGCAACCCAACCATGGCAAGCAGCGACAGCATAACAAGTGCCGACACGTGGTTGAAATCGCACAGCTTGCCAAGCCGATGAAGCAGAGTCAGCCGATAGAACCGTTGTGGACGGCCTGCCCATGTTAATTGCTCGCCCTCAACCAGCACCTTGTTAAGGATGGCTTTCCATCCCGCAGGTATTGTCGATCCTACCACAGTCGGGCCCGACCGTGGTGGAGCAAGTACCAGCCGCAGGGCCGCTGCGACTGCCGCTCGATCTTTACAACCGTCGAGTGCAATTCGGGGTGGCTGATAAGCAAGGCTTTCATGGTGGGGTGGGCCAACAATCACCACATGGTCTGCGCCCGCTCGGCCCAGGCTGAACGTCACCCGGCTCGCCTCATTCCAGCGGATTGTTGTAACGTGGCTACCCACCAGCCGCAGCGCTCGTTGCGATGTAAGCAGTTCAGCACCCCCGGCCAGCCGTCGTGTGGGATTGAGACGCCGTGCCCACAAAACCTGCTCGTCAGCGTGAAGCAAGCGGTTCAATCGGTCATCAAGACCTTTGGAGGCATAACCGGTAGTGCGTAGCATCGTTGGCGGGACACCACGCAACCAGGTGGTGCGAACGTGCGCAACGACGCCCATGGCCAGCAGCGTGAAAAAGAACAGCAGCAAGCCAGCCGCGCCAAAGACTGTGGGATTACCGCCAGCGGCTTCTGGCATTAGGTAATCCTGGTAAATGACCCGACCCACAAAGCCCAGCATTGCGAGAAGTGCCCCGAAAAACACCAGCACAACCAGGACATTGGTTACGATGCCTGGTTCGCGCCAGATAGGCCCGCCAGGCCGCTTTGCTGAACCATGTTCATGCCATGTGAATGGTGCCCGCGTTAGTGATCGGTTGTCTCGTGTTGTCATAATCTATTTCAAAAAAGTCCTGACGGTACTGCTTGCTGATACGGTTCATTCGTAATTATATATGTATTTCCGTTTCTTGTTACGCTTTTGGCTATCGCTTCTACGACAATGCTACTTTAGCTGCTACCTGTTTGGTCAAATGTAACATCTCAACCATGTTGCGTCGGGCATGGCGCAAAATCAGTCTTGCGGCTCAGTGTAGTCGTTTGGCTGATATTTGTCTGCCACGCAAACAGCATGGTAGAAATGTTAAGTTTTGTTGGGCGCGTGTGCAGTAGAGTGGCGGCAGGGCAGGAAATCCTGCACACAACTATAGCCAGGAACTATGCAATGACCCCCGACCAGATCGCGCTTGTTCAAACCTCGTTCGCCCGTGTGCTGCCGATCGCCGACACGGCAGCCACGCTCTTCTATGGTCGCCTGTTTGAGCTTGCGCCAGAGGTGCGGGCACTCTTTTCCGCAGACATGAGCGAGCAACGGCGCAACCTCATGCAGATGCTTCAGGTGACGGTCAAGGGGTTGAGCAATCTCGAGCGTCTCGTTCCGACGGTCGAAGCTTTGGGTGCACGGCACGCGAACTATGGCGTGCAAGAAGGGCATTATCAGGTTGTCGGGACGGCGCTGCTCTGGACATTGGCGCAGGGGTTGGGTGAACACTTCACGCCCGAGGTTGAGGTGGCATGGGGGGAAGCCTACACCCTGCTGGCTGGCACAATGCAGGCGGGCGTGCGTCACGCATCTGCCGCTGGTTCCGTTGCACTGGCCGTGTGATACCCCCCAACGATCAGCAGCGGCACGCGTTACTACGGGTTCTGGTGAGTGAGGTGTGAGTACGCGACCGGCGGTTGATCGCTATTCGACCAACCGCCGGATTTGCCGATGTCTTAACCATTGTCAAATTTCGGAAAGTCCGCGACGATTTTTTACTTTACTCGCGACGCAGTATATAGAAAAAATTTACGCTTCACAGTGCGCTTCAGTTCTACCAAACTGTAAAGTGTTTAAATTTCCAGCTTTTTGAAAACTGGTAATTTTAGGTCTGCAATTATGAGAGCTCCTCGATCGCTTCAAATGAACTTCGTGTCATTTCAACACTAATCCGCTTTTGAGCAAAAAAGAAGCCTGAACCGCTCGAAAGCTCCAGGCTTGGGCTTCACCACGTTACACAGCGCCACATGGACCACGACCATCGGCTTAAACTTCCGCATCGTCACGCCGCTGACAACCAGTGCAACTCATGCGGTGCTCCACTGCTGGCGTGCTTCTTCGCTCACATCGTGCGCCAGGATACCATTGTAACAGCAGAGCGGCGAAGCTCGGGCTGGTGCGCGTGCAACTTCCACTCACGTCGTGCGCCAGGATACCACTGCAACCGCCGCCAGGCGCGACCGCAGCGAGACCACACTTGCCTTCCACTCACATCGTGCGCCAGGATACCACTGCAACGGATCGCCAGCGGCGGCTCCTCGGTCGCATCGCCTGGCGATGGGGGCTGCACATCGGCGTCTGGCTCATCCCGATCGGTGGTATTCTGGCTCATCCTTGCTCCTCATGCGCTTTATAATCTATGGTCATATTTTAGCAAGGATCGTTTGTCCGGTCAATACTGCTGCTGTCTCTCTGGTGCAGCGAAACGTTTCATCACGCGTCCTTGGTATATCCGTGTACACTATCATCTGTACACCGCGATTTTCTCCAGCAAGGTAGAGCGCTATGCGTGCTCGTGGCAGTAAGCGAAGTTCGTGGCTCATCTTTCGTCGCCGGCTGCTGCTGGTACGCACGCTTGTGCGCGGCCCACAATCGCGCGATGCGCTGATCGCTGCCGTGCAGCAGGAGATGCACGAGGGATATATCGGCGATCTGGCGGCCGCGTTCAAGAACGATCTCGATGCGCTGAAGGCTGAATATGGGTGCCAGATCGCTTACCAGCGCAAGACTGGTCAGTATCTCCTCGGCGATCTCGGCGAGCTAGCGCTCCTCGATCTCTCTGACTCGTGTATGGAGGCGCTCGCCTTTTTAGAGACGAGCTTTCCTGAGGGGTCTGCGATCCCTGAGCACGCCCATATCCGTGAGCTGCTGGATCGGATGATGTTTCTGCTCCCCACCGCCCGCCGCGAGCAGCACGCCCGCCGCCGCCACGCCATCGCGCTGTGGCTGGGCAATGGTCCGGCGCAGCCTATCGATGCCAGCGTGATGCGTACGGTACGCCGCGCCATCGCCGCCGGGCAAGAATTGACGTTTGAATACCGCAGCAATGAGTACGATGGCACACCGCTGCGGCTGCGTGTCGCACCGTACGCCGTCTTCTTCCGCCCCGAAGGCCACGGCTATCTAGAAGCCGCATTGCTCGAGTCGCAGCCGCACGATGGTCGGGTGCAGATCGGCGCGACGCTCCACTACCGGCTCGATCGGATGGTGCCAAAACGGCTGCATATCCTGCCAAAAAAGCTTCCACCGAGCCGGATTGCGCCGCCGAGTGTACAGATCCGTTATTGGCTGCATCCCAATGTGGCGCGGCGCCGCGATATCTCGGCACACTTCCCCGAAACGGTCGTGGTGTATCACGATGACGGCAGCGCCACGGTCACCGCCGCGGTCCACAACCTATGGCAGACGCGTCAGACGCTATTGCGCTACGGCTCGGCCTGCCGTGTCGAAGCGCCGCCTGAGCTCGTCGAGCTGGTTCGCGCCACGATCCGCGAGCTGGCCGCACTCTATGGCGAGCCAGCGTGAGGGAGATAACCCGGCAGGTCATTCGGGCTCTGTCCAGCCGCGCAGGAGCGTGTTGAGCGCGCCATAGCCGAGTTTGCCGCCGTGAAACAGCAGCGATTGTAGCTCGGTATACTCTTTGCGCGGCAGTGGGCTGGTGTGAGCCGCGATATTGCGCAGTTGGCCGATTCGGATCACCGCTCGCTCGATAAACTGCTCGAAGCTGATGGCACGTTGTGGGTCATCTGGATCGGGGTAGCTGTTCCACCGCGCCCCGACGTACGCGCTGACTACCGCCCAATTGCCGCTTGGATGGGTGGGGTTATTGCGCAGCCAGCCGAGGGTGCCGAGGGTTTTCATCAGCGGTTTGCCGTTATCGCCGACGAGATTTAGCTGGTCGAAGACGCGCTTTTTGACCTCTATCTCTAACACGCTGCCGAGGTGGATCGCGGGGGCGGAGAAATCGTTGGCTTTGATCCGATCGAGCTGCTCTTTGAGAAACTCGGCGAGTGCGAGCGATTCTTGCTCGATCGGCCCGAGCAGATCGAAGGTCTGGTCCATGTTCAGATCGCGCAC
>JAYUUK010000393.1:0-9369 GCA_043754595.1 Roseiflexaceae bacterium
CCACGCCCGTCCGCGCCCCTGCCGAGCCCGTTTATCCCCTCCCAAGGCCAAGCCCTCAGTACTAAGGAACTATTGAGCCAATTTTCATCAACTACTATAATCAGTACAGCGATACGTGTAGGAAGGGTAGCTGAGCTATGGGTCGTCGCATCAAGCAACATCACAGAGGTCAATCGATGGTTGAGATGGCGCTCATGGCGCCACTCTTCTTCGTGTTCGTGTTCGGCATCGCCGATCTGGCGTACTACGTCTGGGGCTACTCGTCGATCTACAACGCGGCGCGCGTCGCCGCCGACTTCGCCACCACCAACCCGCCGCAGGTCGATACCCTCGCGCTCGCTAACCCGAGCAACCCGAAGCACAACCTGTACGACACCGACCCGTGCGTGCGAGACATCCTCGCGATCGCCGAGAACACCCCGTCGTCGTTCCCGGTGACCCATTCCGATGTCATCATTCGCTACCCAAGCGCAGACGGCCGCCTCGTCGGCGCGCCGATCGAGGTGCTCATCACCCACGAGATCGAGCCGCTCACCCCGCTGCTCAGCTTCATCGGCACGAGCGCATTTGGCAACAACGGCAAGTTCACCGTCGAGGCGCGGATCCAACGCTCCATCGAGAGCCTCGCCGCTGACCAGTCGGCTGCGAAGGGGTCCTCCTGCTACAAAGCCGCAGACCTTCCGCCAGCCAACCCGAACTAGCACGACCAGGACGTAGAAAGAGCACGACCGGCAATGAAACGATCAACACCTTCTCTCCAGCTTCATCGACGCAAAACAAAGGCTCAGGCAATCGTCGAATTTGCGATCGCCGCGCTCTTGCTTCTTCTCCTGCTCGCGGCAGCGGTTGACCTGGGGCTGGTCTTCATCTCGATCCAGGCGATCACCAACGGATCCACCGAGGGGGCGCTCTGGGGACGCGCAAACATCGTCAACAAAAACATCAACGGCAGGCCCTACACCAGCCTCGATTTCGCCGGCATCCGCCAGCGTATCAGGCTCGAGAGCGGCCGCGAGGGTGGCTTTGGCTATGTCAACATGCAGGATCTCAACAGCGACTCGATCCCCGATGTGATGATCAAAGACTACAACAAAGATGGCGTCGATGATGCCGTCGATGATAACGGCGACGGTCAGTTCGATCGTTTCCAGTACTGGACCGACTCCAATAATAACGGCATCGTGGACGCTGGCGAGCCGATCACCGGCTGGCTCAAAGATGGCAGCCAGCCGTTTGGCTCCGTCCCACTCATCAATAATGATGCCGCGCTGCGCGTGCCGTACGATGACCCGAACTACACCTTCCTCTACCAGTGGGGTATCGTCGGCGCCAATGGCCGCGTCGACCGCGATAGCATCACGGGCCTGCGCACAACCGCGCCTGGCCCCAACTATGTCAAAGTCATCGATGGCTACATCCTGATCCAGGCGATCTACGATGTCAATAATAATAAGCTCAACGATGACCCGGATGGCCAGCCGGATCTCGCAGCCGGCTGGCCCGAGGATAAAACCACCGTCTGCCAGCCGGACCAGATGACCAACCCTGATACCGCGTCAAGCTGCTACGTCCGCGTGGTCGTCCTGCGCGATCACCCGGTCGTCTTCCCGATAACGCCGGTCTGGGCCGATACCGTGCCGCTTCGCCAGGAGGCGCAATTCCCGATCACGTCGTCGTTCCAGCAGGATAACAACATCACGGCAACGTCGGTCGCATTGAATACGGCGACGAACACGCCGACGCGCACCAACACAGCGACGAACACAGCGACGAACACAGCGACGAGCAGCCCTGTCCCGGCGACGGCGACCTTCACGTCTGTCCCGCCGACGGCGACGAGCAGCCCTGTCCCGCCGACGGCGACCAACACGCCGACGCGCACCAATACGCCGACGATCACGCCGACGCGCACCGCGACCAACACGCCGACGCCGACGTTGTCGCCGACGATCACCCAGACGCCGACTGTGACCAATACGCCGACGCGCACCAGCACGCCGACGATCACGAATACGCCGACGCGCACCAACACGCCGACGATCACGCCGACGATCACCCAGACGCCGACGATCACCCAGACGCCGACGCGAACCAATACGCCGTCGATCACGCCGACGAGGACCGCGACCAACACGCGGACGCCGACGCTGACGCCGACGATCACCCAGACGCCGACGCCGTCCAACACGCCGACGATCACGCCGACGCCGTCCAACACGCCGACGCGTACCAACACGCCGACCGTGACCAATACGCCGGTGCCGTCCAACACACCGACGCACACCAGCACACCGCTGCCGACCAATACGTCGGTGCCGACCAGCACATCGACGCCGACGCGCACGCCGACGCCGTCCAATACGCCGACGCGCACGCCGACCCAAACGTCGACGCCGACGCGCACCAGCACGCCGACGGTGACGCCGACCGACATACCAGGTGGCTAATCCTGAGAGCGCAGACCTGACTCGCCGACTATGAGCGAGCCCCGATAGAACATGGTTATTGTGAAATGGGGTGGCACCGCGCCACCCCACACCGAGGAGATTGTTATGAAAACTCGTTATGTCCGACACAAGAGCGAAGGCCAGAGCATTCCGCTGATCGCGGTGGTGCTGGTGGTGCTCTTTGGGATGGTGGCGCTGGCGGTCGACGTCGGCAACTCCTACACCCAGGCCCAGACGGTGGACCGGGCGGCAAAGAGCGCTGCGCTCGAGGCTGTCAATCAGATCAAACGCAATAATGGCACGCGCGCCGTAGTCAATGAGACGATCCTCAACACGCTGCGCACGAGTGGCCTCGATAATCTCCCGACCGATATCAGCACCTCGGGGCTGAACGGCACGCGCGATATCAACGTTACGCTGATGAACTCCAACTGGAGCGTGATCTGCTACTTCAAGGCCAACGCCGACCAGCAGGCCTGCGGCGATGACGATCTGGCCAAGATGACCTACATGAAGGTCGATGTCAAAGGCACCTCGCCTACCTACTTCGCCACGCTGTTCGGGGTGGACTCGCTCAAAGTCGCCAAGACGATCTACGCGACCAATGGCGTCTGTCAGAACGGATTCTACCCGCTGGCAGTCAACCGCAGCCTGCTCGACGACAATAGTGCGTTCCTCGCGCCCGATGGGCAGTACAGCAATGACTCGCTCCCGCTCGACCCCAATGACCCGAGCAAACACATGAGCGTCGGCCTGAAGAAGGTCTTTCTGTTCAATGGCAACAGCGGCGACTTCAGCGTGCTCCGCTGGTCGGATAAGCAGGCGAGCGGCAACATTAACGACCTCGCCAAGATGTTCCAGGGCGTCGGCAACTTCAACACCGGCTTCCAGGAGGCCGACTGGCCCACGAGTAGCTCGCCGAGCATCAACCCACCGACGCCTGGACAGGCCGACCTGGGCTACTACAAGAACGACGTGATTGGGATCGGCGACTGGATCCAGGGTAGCAACTTCACCGATGCCAACCTGCCCTTCAGCGGCAATGTGATGGCCGAGCTCGATTATCACAAGCAGAACCATACCCTGCTGAATTTCCCGCTCTACAGCTCGATCGGGTCGTACAGCAATGGATCGCCGCGGTCCTACTACTTCAGCGGCCGCACCGCGTCGTTCTACCTGGTCGATTTCAACCGCACGGCCACCCGCCTCAGCGAGGTCTGGGTGACGCTGGCCAACAGCGGCCGCCCAAGCACTGAGTGCTCGACGCTGGTCAACCCTTCCAACCCGACTAGCAAAGTCGCGATGCAGGGCAACGTCAGTTTCCACCCGCGCTGGGAGAAGCGCGAGACGGCCGCAGACCCAGTGCTGTTCCTGGTAGTCCTGGACGTGACGGCCTCGATGAGCTGGAGCGTCAACGGGATCGGCAGCGTCGGCGGTGCCGCAACCGTCTCTGGCACGTCATGTGAGGGTGGTGTGATACTACCAGGGGGGCTGGATAACTGCTACGGCGCGAACGCCACGGTTGAGAACCGCCGTATCTACATCGCCAAAGATGTGCTGCGGACGTTCGTCAATAAGCTCGATGCGGCCAAGGGCAGCCGGCCGTACGACAAGATGCAGATCGTAACCTTTAGCTCGGTCGGTAGCTCGTCACCCAATGCGTTCGTCAGTGGTCAGTTGGTCGATGGGCCCAATCCGCTTCGCACCGGCTTCACCAAGATATGGCCCGCCTCCGGCTGGACTAGCGACAAGGCCACGCTGATGACGGCCATTAATGATGCCGGCAAAGAGAACGGCGACCCGTACATCACCCGCGGCCGAACATCGAGCGCGCAGGGCATCATCGGCGCTGGCAATGTGCTTAACAGCGCGCCCACCGACCGCGCGTACAAGAAGATCGTCATCTTCCTGACCGACGGTAACGCCAACATCACTAAGAATGGCAATTTCAACAACTCGCCTGACTGCCCGAGCTCGGAGGATGTAAACTGCAACTCTGGCTGGTTTGACGGGATTGGTGGGACGAAGCCGAGGCCAGGGCAGGCGCTGATCGATGAGGCGAACTCGTTCAAGACGAACTACATCGCGCCAGGGAAGGGTGGTGAGCTGTTCGTCATCGCCTTCGGCTCAAATGTCGCGCTGAGAGGGCTTCAGGAAGTCGCCAGCGTCCCGGCAAATGCCTATCCAGTCAATGACAAGAATGAGCTATACAGCAGGTTCGACGACATTCTGGTCAAAGCCACCGACAACTGCACCCCATCGGAAGCGCCGATCACCAACGTCATCCAGCCAAACGAGGTTGCCACCAGCATCTTGCCGCTGACGACGCAGAAGCCTGGCATCCTGACCTTCACCAACAAGAGCACCGGCGTCGCGACTGCCGTCGAGGTGTCTGTCGGTGCCGACCGCAAGATGAGCTATACGACCCCGGCGCTCGAGCCAGGGACCTACACCGTCAGCGGCTACATCGGCTATCAGAACCCGACCGAAGGGGTAGCGCGTGTGTTCAACTACGTGCGCGACGGCCGCAATGGCAGCTTCAATCAGTCGCTCGAAGTCGAGGTGACCACCGGTCCTGGCAAGCCGAGCGTGATCGATCAGCCGCTCACGTTCGACCTGGATCCAACCGTACAGCCGTGCATCAGCTAGGATGAATTTGGTGCGCAGAGCCGGAGCAGGGAAACCTCCTCCGGCTTTGCGCTGTTATGGAAAGAGATGTGCTATGCATCGATATACTGCCCGAACGTCGCTATCCCGGGTCGCTCCCATCCTCTTCCTCGCGCTCCTCATCTCGGCGCTCATCCCCGCGTCACCCTCCTACGCCAGCGTCGAGTATCCCCTCCCGATCGATAATACCGATAATGAGTTTGGCGATATCGGCTCGACGCTCCAGGTCACGTCGCTTGTGGCCCAGACCGGCGAGCCAACCGAAGAGCTCGGCGGCGTCCAACTCTCGCCGATCGGCAAGCTCGACTGGCAGCAGCCTGGCAATGGCCTCGACGTACCGACCTCGGGAGCCGGGGCCGCGGTCATCGGCAGCTATATCTTCGTCGTCGGTGGCCAGACCGGCGCGACGTATCTGAACAATGTGGCGCGCGGCCAAGTCGACCGCACCAGCGGGCTGATTACCTGGAGCGACGCGCTGACGCTCACCGCCGTCCCGCACTATGGCAATGGCCCGTTGTGGATCTACTCGCAGACCAATCTTGGAGCGCTCGCCCCCAAAGCCGAGCGCTCGGAGGCCGCCGTCACGTCGTATGTCCCCGACCCGGCCAACAAGCCCAACGATGGCTTCATTTATGTCATCGGCGGCAAGGTGTTGGTCAACTCGTACGATTATTCCAGCGCATCGGTCGAGATCGGGGTGGTGGTCAACGGCGTGCTGACCGAGTGGCGCCGCGGCGGCCCCACCGGTCTGCTGCCGACGGTGTATGGCGTTGGCACCGCCGGGCGCGGGGTCCGCGCCGCATCCGCGGTGACTGTCAACACCGGCAGCAAGACATTTCTGTATGTCATAGGCGGGCAGCAGCGGCTACCGAGTTCGTCGGCGACGTTTGCAAGCAAGCGGATCGTGGTGGCGCAGCTCGACCGCAGCACCGGCGCCATCACATGGGTGAGCACGAGCGGCGACCCGACGACCTTCGCCGATCTGCCGATAGCCGGCACAAGCGGGCTATGGGCCAGCGCCGCGGTGGCCGGCGACTTCGCCAGCGCCGCGACCGGCGCGGTCCAGACGGCGATCTTCATCATGGGCGGCCGCACCGATGATGCTGGAACACCACCAAATCCGAAGGCAACGAACACCGTCTACAAGGCGATCGTCGATACCAACACTGGCCTGGTGACCATCCCGCCGGGAAGCGCCGGCCCAGGCGCCGATGGCACGATGATCGACCAGCGCAACTTTCACGGCGCGGTGCTTTACGGCGGCGTGATCTACGTGGCCGGCGGCAAAGCCGGCCTGAACCCGCCCGAGGGCCAGATCGTCTCGTCAAGCAGCCCGATCGACGGCGAGCAGTCGCTCTCGACCTACGGCCAGGCCAACTTCGCCGCCACCGTCGACGACTCGCCGATCGTGGCGCAGTCGCGGGCGCAGGCGCCGGTGGTGGTCGTGCCGGCCGCCGACCCAGCACAGGCGTTCGTGTATCTCATCGGCGGGTTCAACACCACCGACCAGGCCAGCGTGCTGCGCGCCACCATCGGCTCGACCCAAAACAGCCAGCCGATCTTTGCCGAGGAGGGCTGGTACACCGCCAAGCCGGTCTCGATCATCCTCGACGGACAGCAGACCAAGGTCAAGCGGCTGAGCTGGATCGCGAAAATGCCGACCGACAGCGCCGGGAACAAGCTCGAAATACAGTACCGCGTCAGCAACGACCCGAACTGTGACGACCTACGGCGCTCGACGGCCGCCTGGGTTGGCCCGGCCGGCGCCGATCCGCTCGACGGCTACCTATCGGTCGATGGAGCCAACACGCTCTCCGTGGACCAGGGGCAGCTCAACGCTAACTGTTTCCAGTATCGCGCGCGCTTCATCCGTGGCGCCAACCAGAACAGCACCTCGGCGCTGCTGCGCTTCGCCATCGACGTCCTTCGCCCAGGCAGCGCCGACCTGAAGTTCCCGTCGAGTACGCCGATCGGGTTCGACCGCACACCGACCAACATCGTCACGGGGGTGAATGTGACGATCAAGAATGAGAACCTGTTCGAGCCGCCGACGCTCAACGCCGCCTATGGTTTGGGCGGGACGTTTTATGTCGACCTGTTTATCTATCCGCCAGGCGTCGAGCCGCCGAGCCCGCACCCCGCGCCGCCATTCCCCAATGGCAGCCAGGCAGTTTCGCAGTATCACATCGGCTACATCGAAGTGCGACGCAACCTGCTCGAAGCAAATACTACCTACACGATCCCATCGGGGGCCGTCTGGTGCAACGCGCAGATTACGACGAGCTGCCAGCCAATCGATCTCAGCACAAAGTTGACCGAGCGAGGGATCTACAAGCTCGTGGCGGTAGTTGACAGCATCGATAATGTGCTCGAGACCGCCGAGGGCGATGCCAACCCGCAGGCCGCCGAGCAGAACAACGTCAGCGCGGTGGTCACGCTCGACCTGACCACATCGGTCGGGCCCACGCCCGATCGACGGGTGTTCTTCCCAGCGGTCGGCACGCAAGGGCGGAGCTCGTGAGCCAATCACTGCCGCGAGCGTTGCCCGAGCGGCAGGGCGTCGACACTGCGGCAATCTTGGCATTCATCGACGCGATCGGCGCCGGCGGCATCGAGCTGCACAGCATGATGGTGCTGCGCCACGGCAGCGTGATCGCCGAGGGCTGGTGGTCGCCGTACCGCGCCACCGCGCCGCATCTGCTGTTTTCGCTCAGCAAAAGTTTTACGGCCAGCGCGGTGGGGATCGCGCTGGCCGAGTCGCTGCTGACGCTAGACGACCTGGTGCTCTCGTTCTTCCCCGATGATGCGCCGGCCGACGTGAGCGAGTACCTGGCGGCGATGCGGGTGCGCGACCTGCTGTGCATGGGAACTGGGCACGAGACCGATACAACCGTGGCGATGCTGTCGGCGGCAGATGGCAACTGGGCGCGCGCATTTCTGGCTCAGCCGGTGACGCACGCGCCCGGCACGTTCTTCTGCTACAACAGCGGCGCGACGTACATGCTCTCGGCGATCGTGCAGCGCCTGAGCGGGCAGACAGTGCTAGCATACCTGGAGCCACGGCTGCTCGCGCCGCTGGGAATCGTCGGCGCGACGTGGGAGACCTGCCCGCGCGGCATCAACGTCGGCGGATGGGGTCTGAGCATCACCACCGAGGATATCGCGCGCTTCGGGCAGCTCTACCTCCGGCGAGGCAGCTGGAACGGCGCGCAGCTGCTCAGCGAGGCGTGGGTGGCGGAGGCGACGCGCGTCCAGATTACCAACGGGACGGACGCAGCGAGCGACTGGGCGCAGGGGTATGGCTATCAGTTCTGGATGTGCCGTCACGGCGGATATCGCGGCGATGGGGCATTTGGCCAGTACTGCGTCGTCCTGCCCGAGTGTGAGGTGGTGATCGCGATCACCAGCGGCATCAGCGATATGCAGATCGTGCTCTCGCTGGTGTGGGAGCTGCTGCTACCGGGGATCGATGGGCAGGCGCTGTGCTCCGACCAGCGGACGCAGGCGCTGCTTGAGGCGCGGCTCGACGGGCTGACGCTGCCGCAGCCGTACGGTAACACGAGCTCGCCGCTGGAGGGTTTCGTCGGGGAGCGACGGTACCACATCGCCACCAACGACGAAGGGATCGCAGCGGTCACACTGCACTTCGGCGATGCGACGGCCACCTGTGTCATCGAAGATGGCGCTGGCGAGCGGGCGCTGACGGCCGGGCGCGGCACGTGGCACGACGGCGAGGCGGTGGTCTACGGCAGGCGCGGGCTACAGCGGGTCGCGGCGAGCGGCACGTGGGAGGACGGGCGGACGTACACGCTGGTGGCGTATCTGTTCGAGACGCCGTTTTGTCTGACCCACCGCTTTCGCTTCGACGATAGCGGGGTGACGATCGAGCGGTCGTGGAATGTCAACTTTGGGCCGACATCGCTGGCGACGCTGACCGGCCACTGAGCGCAACATCTGGGCGTGAGTCAGCGTCTGTTCTCTACGAAAGGAACAACGATGACCACACCAACAGTTGTAGCGCGTCAGGAAGATGGAGCCCCGCTGATCATTCGGATCCTGTGGTTTGTACTGGCTGGCTGGTGGCTGAGCGCGCTGTGGGCAATACTCGGCTGGGTGCTCTGCGTAACGGTCATCGGGCTGCCGTTTGGCATCTGGATGCTGCATCGCCTGCCGCAGGTGGCCACGCTCCGGCCGCGCACGAGCGAGATCGTGGTCGGCGCGAGCGGACAGATCGAGCGCCGCTCGGTGGTGCAGG
>JAYUUK010000394.1:0-3130 GCA_043754595.1 Roseiflexaceae bacterium
ATATCGGTCAGCACCGCAACGCGGTGGTTTGGCGTGCAACGAAAGATCGTGCCGGACTCAGTGACGATCTCGACCACACCCTGAACACCTTGGTCGACCCATCCAGTTACCGGCTTGTAGCCACGATCGGTCATCACCTGATCGGCGATGGTCACCTCTTCGATCGGGATAGCACCGCGATTGGTGTGGACGCGCGTTCCAGCTGGGAGGCACCGCCTGACTCCCCCGCTGACGGCAGCGTTGCCGACGGCGCACATCATATCGTGGGCGTCCAGCGGGCGGAGGAAGCTGCCCTGGCGGGCCAGGACGCGCGCGCGAAGGAAATCCAACATGGTGCGGAACGGGTCGGGGCCGCTGGCTCTGCCGCCCTTGGTCTTGAGCGGCGCGCCGGCCGGCCGCAGCTGCGTCAGGTCGAAGCGGACGTCGCCGCCGGCGAACCAGGTCTCCAGCCCGTAGCGCAGCGCGTCGGCCCAGCCCTCGGCCGAGTCCTCGACGACCATCAGCGCCGGGGCGTGGGTGGTCTGGCGTTTGATGCGCGGGAAGTTCTCCACATACTTGCTCTCGACCGAGAAGCCGACGCCGCAGCCGGCCATGGAGATGATCAGCGCCTCGACGAACGACTCGATGCTGTCCACTGGCTGATAGGAGCAGTTGTAGATCGCCACCGAGTTGCGCCGCGCCGCCGGGCCGGCCATCGCCAGCAGCCGCATGCTCGGCATGGCGCGCATCTCCAGGATGCCGGTGCGAACGCGCTCGTAGGTCTCGCGCGACAGCCGCGAGCCGGCCAGATCGTACATGTAGTCCACCGCGCGGTCCACCGTCTCGACCCATGTTTCGCGCCGACCGAGGTCGTAGTTGAAGCGCGAGTACTTGTCAAAAAACTGGAACTGCTGGATCGGCGTGGGGAAGTAGACCTTGGACTCATCGAACGCGGCGCGCACGCCGTCAGGCACCGGGCGCTTCTCGCGCTCCTTGGCGCGCTCGGCGCGGTAGAGAATGTAGCTCTTGGCCGCCTCAAACTCGCCGGCCGCCTGCAGCACCATCTCGACGATATCCTGCACGCCCTCGACGGTGGGCGATACGCCTTTGGATTTGGCGGCCACGATATTGACCACCCGATTGGCGAGCTCATCGATCGGGGTGTGCGGCTCGCGCTCCAGCCCGGCGAAGCACCGCTCCATCGCCCGCTCGATCCGCGCCACATCGAATGGCATCGTCCGCCCATCGCGCTTCAGGATCGTCGTCGGGATCGCCACCGCCGGGGCCGCTGGCGCGCGACGCCCGTTGACGCGCGACGGCCCTCCTTCAACAACAGTCATCGGTCGTTCCTCCTGTAAACGGCAAAAAACATGCGCGCACGGGGCTATCCCGGCGCGAGAGAGGGGTAGAGTGTAAAGAGATAGTGTGATATCGACGATTATGGAAGCGCCCCAGCGCTTCGGGCAGGATGTTGGCGGCGCTGCGTTTTCCACATGCTGCCAACATCTTGTGCTATAAACTCGTATGGGGCACTACATCTAGTGTTACGTAGCATATCACGGGGGACACGGCGTGTCAAGCGGGGGATTACAGAAGATTACGAGGCTGTGTAATTGGTTTACAGTAATGGAGCCCCGGCCTGTGGGAATTACGCCCCCTCCGCCATGAGCTCATCGGCGGCGGCGAGCAGCGCCGCGATCCGGGCCTCAGCGAGCGCGGGGGTCTTCTGCCTGAGATAGAGCTCGATCGCCCGGCGCGGCGTCAGGCCTTCGAGCAGCTCGGCACCGGCTGTGCCGAGCCGCCCGCGCGCCGCCCGCTCGGTCTCCACGCCGACGGCCGCCACCACCGCCACGCCCGCAGCCTCCAGGTGCGCGCGCAGCTCCTCGGTGCGGATGGCGGCGACCTGCTCGGGCAGCGCCTCGATCTTGACCCGCACGACCGCGCCGGACAGCGCGCCTGCCCGCGCCTGCCGCTCGATCGCCTGCGCCGCGCGGGCCTGCGGGTCTGGCGCGGCGCGCACATCGACGGCGATGGTCAGAAACGGCCGCGCGGCGAGCGGGTGAAAGCGCCAGGTGGTCGCGTCCTTGGCCAGCTCCACCAGCACGCAGCCCTTAGTCTCCAGCTCCTCGCCGAAGTCGATGCGCTCGATACTGCCTGGGTAGACGATCGGCGGATGCTCGCCGAGCGACTGATGCTTGTGGATGTGCCCGAGCGCCACGTAGTCCACCCCTGGCAGATCGACGAAGCTGCGCGGCAGGACCAGGTCTTTGCCCAGCAGGATCTGCCGCTCGGCCCCGAGCGTCGCCCCGGCGATCGTCCCGTGGAACATCAGCACCGTCGGCAGCTGCGGATCGAGCTGTGCGGCCGCCGTGCGCAGGAAGCGGTCGATCCGATCCATCAGCATCGCCTCGACCTCGGCGAACGACGACATGCGCAGGTCTTCGCGGGTCAGCAGATTATGTCGCGTCACCCACGGCAGCGCGATCAGCTGAAAGGTGCCGGAGCGGGTCACGATCGGCTCGACCCGCGGCCGGTCGATGATCATCACGCCCTCGACGGCCAGAGTATCAAAAATCTCGACAGCGTGAGCCCGCCCGGCGGCCGGCGAGACATCGTGGTTGCCGGTGAGGATCAACACCGGCATGCCGGCCTTGCGCAGCCGCCCGACGCGCCTGGCGAACTCGCGCTGGTGGGTCGGGTTGGGCGTGCGGTTCTTGTAGATGTCGCCGGCGATCAGCACCGCGTCGACCCGCTCCTCCAGCCCGAAGTCAATCGCCTCATCGAGGCG
Organism: Roseiflexaceae bacterium; assembly: GCA_043754595.1. GTDB lineage: Bacteria > Chloroflexota > Chloroflexia > Chloroflexales > Roseiflexaceae > JAYUUK01. The sequence continues at coordinate 2,768 of JAYUUK010000394.1, forward strand.
ATCGAGGTAGTCCACCAGCCGCGAGTGCAGCCCGCTCGCCGGGTCAACTTTGCCATAGTTTTCCATGCCGATGTGCAGATCGGCGAGGTGGAGCAATTTGATCATAAATCTCTTACACTTGAACGCATGTTCTAAAACACACTATTCCGCATCAGGATGTGGGAAACATGTGGGATAGTGTGGGATAAGTTGGGAATAGTTTCTTCGATTTATATACTGCCGCAGATGCGTTTTCAGCCTGCGGCAGCGCGGAAGCTGCTATTTTGATGCTGCTGCGCAGCGGAGCTGCGCAGCAGCATCGTCAAAAAGTCTCTCTGCAACGCGAAGCACCTCAGAAAATAAGCGCGATGCGTACCGTTCACG
>JAYUUK010000395.1:0-3123 GCA_043754595.1 Roseiflexaceae bacterium
TCTCCCCCGCTGTGCGTGCCGCGAGCCAGGAAGAGCTTTTCACGCTGCTGCGCAACGAAGCTGCGCAGCAGCGTGAAATCGTCAATCGTCAATTAGCTCTGCGGCAGCCCGAGTTCCTCAAAGATTTGGACCATCTTGCCATTGGCATCTTCCACCGCTTGCTCCGGCTGCATCGAGCCGTTGACGATATTAGACATCATCTGGCTGAGGATCGCTTGGCCGTCGATACCGGCGATGGCGGCGTTGGGGCTCGCCGGGTAGGATTGGTAGGTGTACTGGACATCGTTGAATATGATATCCTGCAACGTCTTGAAGTTCGGGTCCTGGTTGACTACCTCCGGCGTCCAGAGGTTTTTGTAGGCTGGCAGGAACAGCCCGCCGCCACCCTTGACCATCGGCATGAAGTTCGCCGGATCGATCATGTACAGGATCAGATCTTTGGCGGCATCGACGTTTTTCGCGCCCTTGAAGATTGTGAACCAGCCGTTGCCCCCAGCCTCGAGCACCGTGCCATCATTGGCCTTCGGCGCGCGCAAGATGGCCGTCTTTGCCAGCAACGGGTTTTTGTCTTTGATCGCCTTGCCGTAGATGCTGAAGGCGTTGGCGGTGAAGGCGACCTTGCCCGCCAGATAATTCTCGTTGTTGGTCGGGTCGGTCCAGCTCAGCACGCCGGGCGGGATGGTATCCTTGTACTTCGGGCTGGTGTAGAGCTCGCTGAGCCAGCGCACACCGTTGACTGTCTCTGGCGAGTTGAAAGTGACTTTCTCGCCGGTCTTATCCACGAACCGCCCGCCAAACGACTGGATGACGTGGGTGATGAAGGCGTGGCCGTCGCCGCTCTTATTGATGGTGATGCCCCAGCCCCAGACTTCCTTGGCCGGGTCGGAGACCGCCAGCGCCGCATCGCGCCGCTTATCGTAGGTGTCGAGCTCCTCGGGCTTAATGCCTTTGGCTTCGAGCAGATCGCGCCTGGCGAACCATGCGCCGGCGTTGGCCATGAACGGCACGGCGTACCACTTGCCCTCGATCTGCGCGTTCTTGGCGGCGATCACCGGGACGATATCACCGTAGCGCTTCTGCGCTTCCTCAACGACATCCGAAAGGTCTTCGAGCACGTCGAGAAAGTAGAGTTGCGGGATAGACAATGTGTGGTAGCCGAGATCGGGCGGGTTGCCGGCCTTGACGGCGGCGCTCATCTTGGCGTTGAAATCGCCAAACGCCTCGGGGTTGGCCGTCGAGATGTCGAGCTGGATGCCTTTGTTCTTGGCATACGCCGTGACGTTATCGCGGAAAATATTCTGCACGTCCGCGAAGTATTCGGTGCGGTGGATGACGGTGAGTTTTCCTGCCGAGCCCTCGGGCAGCGGCGCCGGCGTGTTGGTCGGCTTTGCGGCGGGGGCGGCTGTCGCCACAGGTGCGGTGGTGGCGGCGGCGGTTGTCGGCGCTACAGTGGCGGCGGGCGCGGCTGTGGCCTGCGCGGCTGTGGCGACGGGCGCGGTGGTCGGCGCTACGGGGGCGGCTGTCGCCGCAGGCGCGGCGGTCGGCGCGGTGGCGGTGGAAGCGCCACACGCGGCGAGGACTGCGGCGCTTAGGCTTCCTACCGCGCTGCGCAGGAACGCGCGGCGGGTCAGCTTGCGATCGGATAGGTCCAGATTCATGCCGTCACTCCTTCGTTTCAGCAATGCGCACAGCTATTCAGTTGTTGAGGGTGCCGCTAGTATACGCCATATCGACCGATTTCGCTAGCGCAAGCTTTTTGTATCTCAGGGCAATTGCATCTTCAATCGCTTGCCCTGTTTTGTGTCCCGCAATGCGTAGCGATTGAGATGTGCAGCAAGGAGCGAGGAGCAAGACGGGCGACGCCGTAGGAGCGAAGCGCGCCAGATCGATCGCCTGCACATCATGCTATGGATGCGCTTGCTTCGCCCATGCAATGCGGGGTGGTCAACGCGGCCGACCAGACGGAGCGGCAGTGACCAGAAGACGCGTTATACTAGAGCCATGACACGTACCTGCACCACCTGCGGGCAGCCAGTCCTGCCGCGATCGCATTTCTGCCCGAACTGCGGGACGGAGCTGCCATTGCTTCCGCCGCCCGCCCCTCCGCCGCGCCAGCAGCCGCGCGCCCGCGCGCCCGGCACCACCGCGCCCGAGATCGCCATTGGCCCGCGCAAAGATATCACGCTCACCGGCGATGCGCTCGATCTACGCGAGCTGCGAAACGTGGTAGAATCGAGCGTCGTCTGGTGGGAGCAGAGCCTCGCGCGCGGCAGCGTCTCGCGGGCGCAGGCAGCGCGATCGATCGGCGAGCTGTCGCATATTTTGCAGAGCCTGTCGCAGCAGCTAGCGCAGGGCCAGCAGACGGTCAGGATCACGACGCGGTTGCCTGCGCCGCGGGTCGTCGCCCATATCTGCCAGCACTGCGGCGGCGGCAACCGCGATGCCGCACGGTTCTGCCAGCACTGCGGCGCGCCGCTCGGCGGGCTGTCGAAGGGACTGTCGATGTCGCGGCTCAGCGTGGTGAGCGCATCTCGCACCGACCGGGGACGGGTGCGCGGCAACAATGAGGATACGCTGGCCGTCATGCGGATCGCGCTTGGCGACTCGCAGGGTGCGGTGCTCGGCCTGGTGGCCGATGGCATGGGCGGCGCCCGGGCCGGAGACTACGCCAGCGCGCTGGCGGCGACGGTGGTGCAGGAGCAGCTGCGCGCGGCCCGGCCGCCGAGCGGCGATGCTGCCTGGCGCGACCTGCTGTACCGTGTCGCCGTGGCCGCCAATGCCAGGGTGTTCGCTGCGGCCCGCGCCGAGCCAGAGCGCCGTGGCATGGGCACCACGCTCTCGCTGGCGCTGATCGTCGGCGATCGGCTGCACACTGCGTCGATCGGCGACTCGCGGGTCTATCTTGGCAGCAGCCGCGGCGTGGGCGATGAGGGGCTGCCGCTCGTGCAGCTGACATCCGACCATAGCCTGGTGGCGCGGCTGGTGGACATCGGGCAGATCACCGCCGATGAGGCGCGGAACCACCCGCAGCGCAATGTGCTGTACCGCACCGTCGGCACCGACCCGACCGTCGAGGTCGATACGCGGTCCGACCAGCTCCAGCGCGGCGACCGGGTGCTGATC
>JAYUUK010000396.1:0-3121 GCA_043754595.1 Roseiflexaceae bacterium
CGCGCTCAGCCCCAGCCCGAGCCGCCACATCCGCCGCGTCATCAGCCACAGCCCAAACCAGACGATCGCCAGCGCGAACGCCTCTTTGGCGGCCAGCACCGTCAGCGCCCCGAGCAATACCATCCAGACCCTGCGACGCTCGGCCCCCAGCAGCGCCAGCGCCAGCGCACCGCTCGCCAGCGAGTCGGCGTGAAAATCGAACAGCGTCATATTCTGGACCGCCGGGTGCGCCAGGTAGGCCAGCGCCACAGTCAGTCCAGCCCACGGCGCGCCGCGCTCGCGGCCGATACAGAACAGCGCATAGCCGCCGGCCGCCACTGCGCAGGCCTGAAGCGTCAGCAGCAGCTCGATGTGCGGCCACAGCGCGTAGAGCGCCGCCAGCGGATAGAACAGCAGCGTGGCGTGGTCGGCCAGCATGGACGTGCCGATCACCGTGCTGTAGCTGCCCTTGCCGTTGGCCAGCAGCCAGACCCACTGCGCGAAGATGCCAAGATCATAGCCGCCGCCGCTGAGGAATTGCCGGTGGGCAGCGACGCTCAGCCAGCCAAACGCGAGCGCGAACGCGGCGCAGCCGCCGAGGGCCAGCGCGGTGGGCGCTCCGCGCGCGGCGAGGCGCTCCAGCCACCCGGCAACCCAGCGCCATCGCCGCTCCAGCGGTGCCAGCGCGGCCAGCGCGAGTGGGACCGCCCACGATTCGGGGGCGATATAGGCGCAGCAGACCGCCAGCAGCGCGGCGATCGGCGCGGCGGCACCGCCCCCAAGCACGGCCCAGAGCAGCGCGAGCAGCGCCGGGAGCAGCGCCGGGAGCATCCAGCGCAGCAGCGCTGCCGGGGCATCAGGGGTGCGCAGCGTCTGCTCGGCCAGCAGCGCCCCGAGCGCTCGCAGATCTCCCGCGGTGGTGGCGCTTACGATCTCAAGCCGCAGCCTCGACCCATCCGGCAGCCGCTCGGGCGCGACGGGCAGCAGCAGGCGCAGCGTTCGCGGGGTTGGGTCGAGCGTCAGGCGGGCGACGGGACGCCCATCGACGGAGATCGCCATCGAGCGCTGCGGCAGCGGGTCGGGCGAGCTCAGCCGCACCGTCACGATCGGGGCGGCGATCGGCGCGCCGTGGATCACGATGCTGGCATCCGGCCGGGTGAAGCGGTACGTCTGCGTGACGCTCCGCTCCTCGGGGTAGATACCGGCGAGGGTCATCGCCGGGCGGCGCGATTCCCAGCGCGCGCCGAGGCTCACGGCGATCAGCGCCAGCGCCGCGAGCCACAGCGCGCCCTCGATCAGGCGCTGGAGTCGCAGCCGGCTGGTTTCGTTCGAATCTACGCGTTCCAATACGCACTTCCGATCCTGGCGGGCCGAGGCCTGCGGCGATAACAATCCTATTGGAGGAGGAGGGGAAGTTCGGGGGCTGCGCCCCCAATCCCCCGCTCTGTCGCTGCGCCCTGCACCCGCTGTGTTGTCGCGTGCGCGAGGCTGCGCGGGGGTGCGGCCCCCATCCCCCGCTATGTCGCACCCCAGCCCAGGCCGGACGCGTGAGGCCCGCGTCCGGCGCGGCCGCTCCGACGCCACAACAATGATGCCAACGCCCGCTGTAGGGACGCAGCTCGCGTGCGGCCTCATCGGCCGCGCCAAGGCGTGGCAGATGAGGCCGCACGCGAGAATGCCCGTTTGGGAAGGGGCTGAGCGCAGCCGAAGGGGCGGAGCGCCTGTGTATCAGCTCCGTACGTCGGGCTCAAGCGGCGCGAACGACAACACCTGGAGTGTGAAGCGCCTGCCACTAGCCGGGCAGTCAGGCAGCGCATGGCGCTCGGCCGTCTCGCGCCAGTAGTCAGAGCCGGCGAGGTTAGGCCGCAGCTCCGAGCGCGAGATCACGGCGGTCGGGAAGCCATACAGCGGGTGGTAGGCTACATCGCGCCGGGTGAACACCCGGTGGCACGGGCATGGCAGCCCGGTCGGCGGGCAGCGCGCTGCGGGGATCGACTCGATCTCGCTGGCCAGATCCGTGAGCCGTTCGATCGTCAGCAGCCCGACCCAGTCGTTCTCGCATGTATTCTGCCGCACGCGCCGCACCCAGCCAGACCGTACCTCCAGATCTTGGATGCAGACCCGCCCGAGCGCCTCGATCCGCACCGCGATCCGGTAGCTCCGCTGCGCCAGCTGCGGCGAGCGCGGCGGTGGCGCCGGGTCATCGGCGCGCATCAGCCGCACCCCGCTCTCGCGCAGCGCGCCGCCCCCCGCGAGCAGCGAGCAGAGCACGATCCCGGCTATCAGAGCGCGCCATACCAAGCGTCGCATCCTGCTCCTCGCGCGCGATCAGTCGCGCGCAATGCTGCGCGCGATCACCAGCCGCTGGATCTCGCTCGTGCCCTCGTAGATCTCAGTGATCTTGGCGTCGCGGAAGAAGCGCTCGACGGGATATTCCTTGCTGTAGCCGTTCGAGCCGAACACTTGCACCGCTTTGGTGGCCACCCACATCGCGGTCTCCGAGGCGTAGAGCTTGGCCATCGATGCCGCCTCGGCGTACTCGCGATGGGTATCTTTGCGCCACGCCGCCTCATACGTCAGCAGTCGAGCCGCCTTGATCCGCGTCGCCATATCGGCCAGGGTGAAGCCGACCGCCTGGTGCTCGATGATCGGCTTGCCAAACTGCTCGCGCAGCCTAGCGTAGCCAAGCGCCGCCTCGTAGGCTCCCTGCGCGATGCCGAGCGCCTGCGCGGCGATGCCGATCCGGCCGGCGTTGAGGATTTGCATGGCGATCTTGAAGCCATCGCCTTCCTCGCCGAGCCGCCGCCAGACGGGGACGCGGTGGCCGTCGTAGGCCATCTGCGCCGAGTGCGCCGAGCGGATGCCGAGCTTGTGCTCGACTTTGACCACGCTGCACCCCGGCGCGCGGGTATCCACCAAAAAGGCGCTGATGCCCTTGACGCCTTTGGCCCTGTCGGTCATCGCCATCAGCACGATCGTGTCGGCCATATCGCCGTTGGTGACCCAATTTTTGACGCCGTGGATCACGTAATCGTCGCCATCGCGCGCCGCCGTGGTCTGCTGCGCCGCCGCATCGCTGCCGGCCCCCGGCTCGGAGAGCGAGAACGCCCCGAGCGCACGCCCAGCTGCCAACGGCTCGAGC
>JAYUUK010000397.1:0-3116 GCA_043754595.1 Roseiflexaceae bacterium
CGGGTCGAAGACATGGTTCTGCTGCGCGTCATAGCGGACGGCGATAGTGGTGATGCCAGTGATAGCTGGCGCTGCGGTGGGACGGGCGACGAAGCGGCGGACGGGCGGGAGCGCAGCATAGAGTGCGGCGGCGGTGACGAGCAGCAGCGCTGCAACGATCAGCGGCCAGCGGGCGAGCGAGCGACGGGGAAGTGACGCGATCATTGGATCTTCCTCTTGGCTATGGCCGTCAGTTGACGGACCTCACAGCTGAGAGGATACTGTCTGACACGGTGTCAGAGTCAAGCGGCAGTTTTGATGGGGATCTGGAGTTCGAGGACAGCCGGCTCGATCAGACGACCGCCGAGATGGGCCGGGCCGGAGTGGTGCAGCTCGCGGAGCGGGCCATCGGGGACACAGCCGCGCTCAGCGACCGCGCCAAGCAGGGTCAGCACTGCGCTGCCGACACCGGCATACATACCTTCGTAGAGCAGAGCTGCGGCGAGCGGTGCCCCGTGCAGGGTACGGTGTGGCAGGCTGGCGGGTAAAGTGGTCGCTTCGAGCACAACGGCGGTCTCAACATCAATATCGACCTCGGTATACTCCTGGTTGTGATAGATCGTCAGCTCCTGCGCGGGGTGCGCGATCCTGGCGCGATCGATGAGCGCGTAGAGCTCAGCGAACATGGTGGCGCAGCTGGTATTCATCTGTATGCCAGTCGCGACGATCTGGCGCACCGAGACGATGGTGAGCGGCTCGAGCGGCTTGATCAGTAGCTCATAGGAGGCGGGCCGGCCCTCGCGCTCGATCTGGTGGAGCCGGGCGGCGACGCTGGCGAGCTGGGCCTGCTTCTCGAGGATCTCCTGGGCGAGCTCAAGCTGGCGGCTCGCCAGCATACCACGCAGCTTCTCAGCTGGCAGCCGGTCATCGGCACTGAGCATCCCGGCGATCTGCTGGAGTGTCAGGCCGAGATCGTTGAGCGCGACGATCCGGTGGAGGCGGGCGAGCTGCTCGATGGTGTAGTAGCGATAGCCGGTGAACTGATCGGTGTGGCTGGGCGTCAGCAGTCTGAGCTTGTCATAATGACGAAGCATCCGAACCGAGACCTGGCCAATGCGCGAGAAATCGCCAATTTTGAACATGGTTGTGAAGACTATCAGTCGTGAGCAGGCCACTCATTCGAGCGGCGAATGCCGGGCGGCCGGGCAGGTTGTCCACAGATAGACCCAGATAGGCACAGATACCGGGCGGCGGATGCCGGGCAGCTGAGCTACCGAATCTCCGCGAATGCCGAGTAGCGCTCTCACCGACGATCCACGAGCTTGCGCTCGCGGATCGTCGGCAGGATCTGGGCGATGTGATGCGGCGCGCCGCAGATCAGGGCACCCTTGACACGCGGGTTGTCCAGCACCGAGCGGTCGTCGACGCGCTGCCCGTCCAAGGTCTGCGCGATGCCGCCTGCGGCGCGCAGGATGGCGAAGGCGGCGGCGATATCCCAGATGCCAGAGAGGGCCACGAGCGCGATGGCGGCGCTGCCCCTGGCGGCATAGCAGATCGAGGCGGCGGTGCTGCCGAGGCTGCGAGTTTTACCGACGAAGCCGATATCGAGCTGGCGATGACAGTTAGCCGGCACCGTCATCCAGTCTTCGCCATCGTAGGGGCGCGGTGGGGCGACCGCGATCGGCTGACCGTTGCGCAGCGCCGGCCCGTCGATCGCGGCGGTGTAGGTGTCGTCGAGCAGTGGCAGGTGGATGATGCCGGCCACCGGGACGCCGCGGTGGAGCAGCCCGAGCGCCGGGCCCCAGATCGGCAGGCCGTTGACGAAGCCGGCCGTGCCATCCAACGGGTCGAGCGCCCAGACGTACTCGTTTGTGAGCGCGGTGCTGGTCTGCTCCTCGCCGAGGATGCCAAACGTTGGGTAGCGCGCCGCGAGACGGGCCACGAGGTAGCGCTCGATCTCGGTATCGGCGCGGGTCACGTAGCTATTGTCCGCCTTGCGCGTGCCATCCACCGCGTTGAAGTAGCCACGCGCGATCACCCCAGCCTCGCGCAGCCACTCGGTCAGCTCTGCCAGATCGATGTGGGCCATGGTATGCCTTTACTTATCGGTGGCGAGGCGGGAGAGCAGCTTGACGTACGCCTCCTGGCCGCGGCGGAAGCTCGCAAGGCGGAAGAACTCGTTTGGCGAATGGACCTGCTCGTCCGGCAGGCCGAAGCCAAAGATCACGGTGTAGGCCCCAAGAACCTCTTTGAACATCGTACAGACCGGTATGGAGCCGCCGGAGCCGGTGAAGTACGGTGGGTGCTGATAGTACTCGGCGAGCACCGCTGTGGCCTCGGCCACGCCAGGCGCGTCCTTCGGCATGGTGTACGGTTTGGCGCTGAACCCCAGCGGCGTGCAGGTCACCGTCACCCCTGGCGGCGTGTGCTCGGCGACGTGCTGGCTGATCGCCGCCACGATCGCCTTGCCATCCTGCTGCCCGACGAGCCGACAGGTGATCTTGGCGTGCGCCGCCGATGGGAGCACCGTCTTGACGCCATCGCCCTGGAAGCCGCCCCAGATGCCATTGATCTCCAGCGTCGGGCGGGCCCAGTTGCGCTCGCGCGGGGTGAACTCCGGCTCGCCAAAGAGCGCATCGACGCCAACCCTCTCCATAATGTCTTCGGCGTCGAACGGGACATCGGCGATGGTGCGGCGGGCGTCTGGGGTGATCTCGGCCACACCATCGTAGAAGCCACCGACCAGGATATGGCCTGTGGCATCGCGCAGCGAGTCCAAGATTCCCACCAGCGCGTGGATCGGGTTGTGGACCATCCCGCCGTACATCCCCGAATGGAGATCCATTTTGGGGCCGACAACATCGATCTGGAGGCCGCAGCCGCCGCGCAGCGTGACGCCGATCTCGGCCTCTGTCTCGCTCCACTGCCCACCGTCGGCGCTGATGGCGATATCACAGGCGAAGCGCTCGCGATTGGCGGCGACGAATGGTGGGATCTGCGGGCTGCCGATCTCCTCCTGGCCCTCGAAGAAGCACTTGACATTGACTGGCAGCGCGCCGGTGGCGGCCAGCAGCGCCTCAAGCGCGATGATCGGGGCGAGCATATTGCCTTTATCGTCAGACGCGCCGCGGGCGTAG
>JAYUUK010000398.1:0-3101 GCA_043754595.1 Roseiflexaceae bacterium
GCGAAAGCGGCGAACGCCGTCAGCGCCGGCCAGCGACGCCCGGCCCAGATGGCTAGCAGCGCGGCGGATGCGTACAGCGCCGCCAGCGGGCAGTCTGGGATGAACGGCCAGGCGAGCAGCGGCGAGGCGGCGAGCATCGGGCCGTACCACACCGCGGCGCCCCAGATGGCGGCCGCAACGTTTGTGACGATCGCGGCCCAGAACAGGATGGGGTTGCGAAGGATCGTATCGAGTGTCCAGCTGAGTAATCGGTTCATAGTTGTCACTATCGTGAATGGCTTGTCGAGCTGCGCGTCCGGTCGCTGCGCGCTGTCCTGGCTACTGACTACTTCGCCCTTGACCCGTATTCAGCAGACGGACGGGCACCCCGCCGACGAACGCGCCGGCCGGTACATCGCGGTTCACCAGGCTCATGGCCGAGATCGTCGCGCCGTCGCCGATGACCACGCCGGGCAGGATCGTCGAGTTGGCCCCGACCGTCACATCGCGCCCGATCCAGACCGGCGCGCGGCGCCACTCGTGCCGAGTGACCTCGTGGCAGAGGATGGTGGTGTTGTAGCCAATGATGGTATCTTCGCCGACGGTGACATCCTCGGGGTAGAAGATATCGAAGACGACCTTGTAGCCGATGGCGGCGTGCGGCGCGACGCGTGCGCCGAGCAGGCGGTACATGGCATTTTTCAGCGGCATCCATGGCGCGAACCGAGCCAACTCGCCGACGAGCGCATTGCGCGCCACCCGCAGGTAGCCGCCGGTGAACTGTGGGAAGTACCAGAGGGCGCTATGCTGGCCCGGGGGGCGCGCGATATGCAGGCGTGCCTTGCGCGCCGCGCTGCTCCCCAGGCCATCTTCGCCAGGCTCGATGGCTGGAACGCTCATTGGCTCACTTAGATCTAAACGCAGAGCGCTGCGGGGTGCCGCGAGGCATCTGAGCCACGTACCACGCCGATCGAGCGCGGTGCCGCTCCAGACGCTTCGCGGAATGATCTGCCCAACTGAGCCGTTCGGTCGCGCTCAGCGTGACAGACAGGGTGGCGTTCCATCCAACTGAGCCGTTCAGTCGCGCTCAGCGTGACAGACAGGGTGGCGTCCAACCGGGAGCCTACAGCGCCGCAACAGTGACCTTGATCATCTCATCGCCCTGGCGGATGGCATTGACCACATCCTGCCCCTCGACTACCTTGCCGAAGACGGTGTGCTTGCCGTTGAGATGCGTCTGCGGCGAGTGGGTGATGAAGAACTGGCTGCCGTTGGTGCCGGCGCCGGCGTTGGCCATCGAGATCACGCCGGTCTCGTGCTTGAGCGGATTTTTGGCGCTGACCTCATCCTCAAAGGTGTAGCCGGGGCCGCTGCGGCCGGTGCCGGTCGGGTCGCCGCCCTGGACCATGAAGTTGCTGATCACGCGGTGGAAAGGCACGCCGTCGTAGTAGCCCTCGTTGGTCAGAAACACAAAGTTATTGACGGTCACCGGGGCGTAGTTCGGGTACAAATCCAGCAGGATATCGCCCTTGCTGGTGCTCATGGTCACGCGATAGGTCTTGCTCGTATCGATAGCCATCTCTGGCTTTTTGTTCCACTGCTTCGCCATTGGTCGGCTCCTCTCTTCCTTATTACGACGCGAGCGCATTATAGCATCCCTCTTTGGACGCTGCGCGGTGCGCTTTTTCGGCCTGCGGCAGCGCGGTAAGGCCTCTTTTACTGCTGCTGCGCAGCGGAGCTGCGCAGCAGCAAGCAGCATCGCTTCTGCAGGGCGAAGCGCCCTGCGCATCATGCATATTCTAAGAAATCGGTTTTGAGCGTTGCGCGGTGCGCTTTTTCGGCCTGCGGCAGCGCGGTAAGGCCTCTTTTACTGCTGCTGCGCAGCGGAGCTGCGCAGCAGCAAGCAGCATCGCTTCCACAGCGCGAAGCGCCCTGCGCGGAGCGCGTCGGAAAAGCAGCGCGATGCGTATGGGAGCTGCGCCCCCATCTCCTGCTGGAAGCGGATGAAGATGCAACTACCGTTGGGGGGCAATGGCGAGCGACGCGGGCGCTATGCCCCAGGGTCGTCCGCAGTCGCAGTGTCGTCCACTGTCGCAGCTTCGGTGGCGCGCTGCCGCGAGCGCGACCCCGCAGCGATACATGCGCCGCCAACCGCGAGCAATACGCCCGCCGCCGCCGGCTGCCACGGCCGGCTCGCTGGCGGTGCCGCGATGATGGTCGGGGCGTCACTGCTGCCATCGCTGTGCATCGGCGGTGCGGCGGTGGGCGTCGCTGGGCCGAGGTAGCGTCGCCCCGTCGCGCTAGCTCCGGCTCGCAGCGCGTGTGTGGCGGCGCGAGGTGCATCGCCCCGCTCCGCTGTGGCAGTCTGCGCCGCCGTCGGTCCGCTCGCGGTGCTCGTCGCTGCCGCGGCCATCGTCTCTGCGGCGCGGCGCGGTGCCGGTACACCGCTTGGCGCTGGCGTGCGAGACACGTTTGGCGTCTTGCTCGGCGACGGCGTCTTGGTGGCGCGCACTGTCTTGCTCGGCGACGGCGTCTTGGTGGGGCTCACCGTCTTGCTCGGCGACGGCGTTTTGGTAGTGGTCTTGGTCGGTGACGGCGTCTTGGTGGCGCTGGGAGCTCTGGTCGGACGCTCGCGATCTTCGCCGGTCGATCCAGCCACCGCAGCTGCGTTTGCGCGGTTCGAGCTGGGTGTCTTGCTTGGTGCTGGGGTCCTTGTCGGCGACAGCGTGCGCGTCGCGGTGGCGGTCTTGGTCGGCGACAGCATGCGCGTCGCGGTGGCGGTCTTGGTCGCGGTGGGGATCTTGCTCGGCGTGGCGGTTTTGGTCGATGTTGCAGTTTTGATCGGCGACAGCATGCGCGTCGCAGTGGCGGTTTTGGTCGATGTTGCAGTTTTGATCGGCGTGGCAGTCCGCGTCGGGGTGGCGGTTTTGGTCAATGTTGCAGTCTTGATCGGCGTGGCAGTCCGCGTCGCAGTGGCGGTTTTGGTCGATGTTGCAGTTTTGCCCAAGCCCTTGAAGCATCGCTCATCATTCTCTCCAGCCTAATCGACCATTGGCCCAAACAATGCGTAAAATAGAAGCTATGATATCGACTGATGAGACATTGGCGGAGTTCGGGTGGAG
>JAYUUK010000399.1:0-9282 GCA_043754595.1 Roseiflexaceae bacterium
TGCAAAACGGTTGATCCACTCCGCCGCACGATGCAGCGCATCCCAGTGCGCTCCTGTTCTCCGTTGTGCGCTCAACCGTTTTGCGTTTAGCTATAGCACGCACTCACTTGGGCGCATGCCAGGCTCCCGTGCAGCGCATATAGTATTCCTAAATGAGCTGTAAACGCGCGTCAGCGCAACGCGAGTGTGTGGGGGCTGCGTCCCCACGAAACATCCCCTCTTTTTTACAACTCTGATAGGATTGCTATAGCACAAACCTACCTAATTCGCAGCGCAGCGGTTATAGGTCAGGTGGACATTTCCGTCGCCGATCACTATCGTTCATCAAAGTTCCTAGATAGGAACAGCCCACGCAGAATTGGTCGCCAAACTGCGGGCTTCCTCAATCGCGACTGCGATAGCGGCTTCGCGTAATTCCGGCGTTATATCCATCGGTTGGGCATTGATGAAATGTATGTCGGTAATTCCGACAAATCCAAAAATCGCCCGCAGATACGGTTCTTGAAAATCATAGGCGTGGAACGGACTCTTTGCTGAATAATCCCCGCCGCGACTCGTGAGGCAAATCATCTTTTTGCCATGAACGAGTCCGACTGGCTGCCCCTGTTCATTATACTTATAGAGATAACCAGGCTGAACAATGGAATCAATATAATACTTCAGCGCATATGGAATACTTAAGTTCCACATCGGCGTGGAGATCAAATAGATATCCGCCGACAAGAATTTTTCAATCAGAAGCTCAATTTTCTCCCACGATTCTTTATGGCGTTTGTCAATCGGTTGGAACGTCATCAAGCTATATTTCGTCTCAATATTGTCACCGGCGACAGCGGGTAAGTCTCCTGTAAACAGATTAATTGTTTCGACACTCACATCAGCATACGCCGCACGCAAGCTTTCAAGGAAAGCCGTAGCAACTCGCATGGTGTTGGACTCTTGTGCGCGGGGCGTGGCAATGATGTGTAGCAGTTTCAAGATAGTCTCCTGTTTGGATGGTCTTGCTGGGCGAGTCAGAAGTTGCGTATTGCTTCGTGTCTATATCATGGGATTCTCAGGAGATACGGTTATATCAGCATAGTGTATCCAGTCTGAGCGCTTCTAGCTCTTTACCGACTCCTAGGACAAACCTACTCTTTATCATTATACCATACAGTGTAAAGGATACATGCGGCCGGCGACCCAACCGACGGTGACAGGATCGCCGAACACGCCGTTCTAGCGGAGGCCGCTTCGCGTAACGGATACCGCCGTCCCGGACATTGTTGCGGGCATTGTGGTGGCCGGGGCCGTTGCATTGACAGCGTGGAATCGGTCGCAGCTCGCTGCGTCCCTACGACGCCACAAACACCGCAGCCGTTCGCCCGGCCACCGTGAACACGCCGCGCTCGGCGTCATAGCTGCCGGCCGATGCCAGCAGCGGGTGCGGCGCGAACGCCACGCCGCGCAGCGCCTCGTCGGCGTAGGTCTGCGGGGTGGGGTGGGCGTTGAACACCACCAGCATCCGGTCGCAGGTCTGGTCCAGATCCTCAGCGCCGGCACCATCCTCGATCTGCATGGCGATCAGCCCAGGCACGCTCGCACCAAAACTCACGCGCGCCTGCACCTGCGCCAAGGTACGCAGCCGAAAGAGCGGCGAGGCGCTGCGGACGCGCAGCAGCGTCTCGACCCCCGCCAGCGCGGCTTCGATATGCCGCCGCTCCGGCCGCAGCGATGGATCGGCCAGCAGCGGGCGCATCACGTCCCAGTCGTGGCGGTTCTCGCCTGGCGGCAGCCCGATGCCCCAGCCGTTGGTCGCGTAGGTCCAGTCCAGCCGGTTGAACCAGTCGCCCGAGTTGTAGCTGTTGCGGTCGAGCGATTTGGAGCGCATGATCTCCTGCCCGGCCTGCAGGAACGGGATGCCCTGACCGAGCAGGATGAGCGCGCAGGAGAGCACGTGGGCCTTGACCCGCTCGTCCATCGGCGTGGTCTGCGGCAGCGCGTACTGGAGTTTGTCGAACAGCGTCTCGTTGTCGTGGGCCTCGATGTAGTTTACCGTCTCGCCCGGTTCTCCGGCATAGGCCGCTGGGCTGCCGTTGTAGTGCAGCGCCCCGCCGACGATCGTCGCGCCGCGCTGGTCGGCGAAGCGGTACCCGGCCAGGTTGCCGGCCAGGCTGACTTTGAGTAGATCCTGGTAGAACAGCAACTGGTCGCGCTGCCCGTCCTCGTCGCCCTGCTCCCAGCCATTCGGGTCGGTCAGCAGGCCGCTGGCGAACCCCTGGTTCTTACGCGCCTCGCCGCCGTCGAACGGGCGTCCGCCGCGCACCGCGTCGCGCACTCGGTCGTTGAAGGTGCCGATGCGTGTGTTGGCCAGGTTGCGCTGCGCCGCGTTCACGCCGCGCGCGTTGCCCGCCACCTCGCCGAAGTCCCAGCCCTCGCCATAGAGGTAGACCAGGCTGCCGTCGACCCCGTCGCGCTCGGGGGTCAGCGCATCGAGCGCCGCCCTGAGCCGCAGCATGGTCGATTTCATGTGGTGGCCCATCAGGTCGAAGCGGAAGCCATCGACGCGATACTGGCGCACCCAGGTGAGGATCGAGTCCAGCATCAGGCGCTCGAACATAGCGCGCTCGGAGGCGGTATTATTGCAGCAGGTGCTCATCTCGATCCCGCCATCCAGGTTGAGCCGGTGGTAGTAGCCTGGCACGATGCGGTCGAGCACCGCCACCATATTCTGGCCGGCGGCGGCGGTGTGGTTGTAGACCACGTCCATCACCACCCGCAGCCCCAGGCGGTGGAGCGCGAGCACCATGGTGCGGAACTCGCGCAGCCGGGGCGCGCCGTCGGACTCGAAGGCGTAGCTGCCGTCTGGCACGGTGTAGTGCCACGGGTCGTAGCCCCAGTTGAAGCCGTCGCGCTCGGCGATAACCTCGACCGCCATCGCCTGGCTCTCGTCATCAGGCGGCAGCTTGGCGAGCGCGGCGTCGTCCAGCCCGTGCCAGCTGCCGCGATCCTCCGGCACCGAGGCGATATCGAAGCAGGGCAGCAGATGGACGTGGGTCACGCCGGCCCCGGCCATGCGCCGCAGGTGGCGCGTGCCGTCGCTCTCCAGCGCGAATGCGCCGTAGGTGCCACGCAGCAGCTCTGGCACGCTGCGGTCGGTGGCGCTGAAGTCGCGGACGTGCAGCTCGTAGAGCACGATGTCCTCGACGGCGGCGAGCGGCGGCGCGACGTGCCCGCCCCACGCGGCCGGCTGCGTCGCCGCGTGCTCCAGGCCGACGATCTGGCTGCGCAGGCTGCCCATCGCCAGGCTGAGGCTGTACGGGTCGGTCACCAGGTTGTGCTCGACGCGGCCGGTGGCTGGGACATAGACCGCGACCTCGTACTCGTAGTAGCGGCCGGTCCAGTCCGGCTCGCCCTGGATCGTCCAGACGCCGCGCTCGTCGCAGTCCATCGCCAGGCGGTAGGCCTCGCCGCCGTGGGGAACATCGTAGAGCCGCAGCGCGACCTCCTGGGCGGTCGGCGCCCAGACGTTGAGACGCGGCGCGTCGCCGGTGTAGGTCACGCCGAGCGGGGCCTCGGTGGCGAACAGGTCGTCAAGCACGCCGCCGAGCTGCACGCCGGTGGCGAAGTCCAGCGCACCGTCTTCGTCCATCCCGGCGAGGACGAGCTGGCAGCGCAGGATCGTGGCGAGCTGCTCCGGCGGGGTGGGCGGCAAATACAGCGCGGCGAAGCCGGAGAGGTGCGGGAAGCGCTCGACGAGCGCTGGCGGCAGACCGGCCGGATCGTGGCGGAGCGGCAGCGCCTGCCCGCCAGCCAGTGAACCGGCTTCGAGCACGATCGCGCCGGACGGATCGTAGCGGAGCGCAACGTGGAGATCGGCGAGCGAGAGATTATCGATGGCGATGAGTTGGCGCGTGAGCCAGTGGGCGCGCGCGTGGGGGATGGTCCGCATTAGTCTTCCCAGAATGGTTTAGCCCAGCCGCGCCGCACCAGCTCGGCGCGCAGCTCAAGCATGGCGGTGTACGTCGGCAGGGCGTAGAGCGTCTGCCCAGGCGGCAGCGCGGCCAGCGCGGCGTCGAGCGCCGCCGCCAGCTCTGGCTCCAGCACGATCTGTTCCGGGGCCACGCCGGCGTACTTGAGCCTGACGGCCATATCGGCGGCGCGGGTGCCCGAGACCACCGCGCCGGCCACCAGCCCGGCCAACGTCTCGAAGTCCGCATCCCACAGCCAGCTCACATCAGTGCCGTCGGCGTCGCGGTCGTTGATGACGACCAGCAGCTGGAGCGGGGCGGCCCCTGCCAGCATCCGCACCGTCTCGCTGGCGCCGATCGGATTTTTGATCAGGGCCAGCAGCAGCGGGCGGCCGCCAGCGTCGATCCGCTCGACCCGGCCGAAGGCCGATGCGAAGCTGGCCAGCGTGGTCTGGATGATGGGCGGCTGTGCGCCAAGCTCGCTGGCGGCGGCGGCGGCGGCCAGCGCGTTCGCGGCGTTGTAGAGCCCTGGGAGCGGCAGATTCAGCGCCAGCTCGCCGTGGGGCAGCGCGATTGTCAGGCGGCTGCCGCTGGTCCCATCGAGCTCAACGCTCGTGAGCGCGTAGTGCGGCGCGGGGCGGGCGAGGCCGCACTGCCGGCAGGCATAGTGGCCAATGTGGCCGTAGAAGCGGGCGCTGTAGACATAGGGCGCGCCGCAGCGGCGGCAGAACTGCGAGTCCGCGATGTGGGAGGTGGCGTCGGAGACGTGGCGGGTATCCTCGATGCCGTAGAAGCGGACGCGCGCCGCCAGCCCATCGCCGAGCGACGCGATCAGCGGGTCGTCGGCGTTGAGCAGCACCGTGGCCGTGGCCGGCAGCGTGGCAAGCGCGGCGCGCCATGTCTGGGCGATGGTATCGACCTCGCCGTAGCGGTCCAGCTGGTCGCGGAACAGGTTGTGCAGCAGCACCAGCCGCGGCGCGGTCTCGGCCAGCGCCTGCGGGAACGCGGCCTCGTCGGTCTCGAACAGCCCGATGGCGGCCAGCGGGCGGCCGGCGAGATCGCTGCCGGCCACGGCGGTGGCGGTCAGGCCGCTGACAAGGTTGGCCCCCGCGCGGTTGTGGAGCGGCGGGCGACCGTCTGCGGCGAGGATGGCGGCCAGCATGCGGGCGGTGGTGGTCTTGCCGTTTGTGCCGGCCACCAGCGTCACGCCATCGGGGAGCGAGGCGCTCAGCGCCCGCAGCGTGTGGGCGTAGAGCCGCCGCGCCACCGTGCCTGGCAGCGTGGTGCCGCCGCCGCGCCCGAGGGTGCGGCTGAGCAGCCCGGCGCCTTTGCCGGCAGCGATGGCGAGGATGAGCTGTGGGTTCACACCGGCAGCCCCAGCTCGCGGCGGCGCACATCGGCCAGGCGGCGCTTCTCGGCGATGTCGTCGTCGGTCAGAAATTTGTCGAACGAGCGCAGCCCAGAGAGCCGCAGCCCGTGCTTTTTCATCAGGCGGTACATCTCTTTGGCCTTCTCGATCTCGATGTTGCGCCCGACGGTGTAGTCGTCGAATTTGCCCTCCATCGCCAGCAGCGCGGTCTCGGACAGGCAGGCGTAGGCGGTGCCGGGCGGCAGCCCGATGTCGAAGCCGAAGTCCGGCTCGCCGGGGAGTAAGATCTCGCCGCTCTCGATGATTAGCACGTCGGGGCGGCGTCTGGCATCTTCTTCCTTGACGTCCGGCGGGCGGGCCACATCGCAGACCACCGCGCCCGGCTTGAGCTTATCGACGTTGATCACCTTGCCAGAGAGCGCCGAGGTGGTGGTGACGATCAGGTCGCACTCGCCGAGGTAGGCGTCTGCGTTGGTGGCGGCGGTGACGCGGACGCCAGGGGTCTCGCGTTCGATCTGCTTTTTGAGCGCCAGCAGACGCTCGGCGCGCGGGGCCACCAGCACCACATCGCCGACGGCCTGGGCCAGCAGGCGGGCGCAGACCGAGCCGATCGATCCGGTCGCGCCGACCACCATCGCCTTGCCGTGGGTCAGGTCGGTCGCGCCCATCTTGATCATCGCCTGCTTGGCGGCCTCCAGCGTGGCGGCCACCGTCAGCGAGTTGCCCGACGTGATGCCGATATCGGATTTCTGCGCCACCGTGATGCCAGCGTCGCCGACCACCGATGTGAACGCGCCGAGACCCATCAGCTGCGCTCCCATGCGCTCGGCCATCCTGGCGCACTTGATCAGGCGGCGGTAGGTGAATGAGGTGTCGTGGCGCATCAGTTCGCGCGGCGTGGCGCCGATGGTGAACAGCAGCCCCTCGATCTCCTCGCCGGTGGCCTCGGAGCGGATGCCCTTCATCTTGGAGAGGAACATGGGTGGAAAGTGGGCGGCCACCAGCTCGACGAGCCGCTGCGGCAGGTAACGGGTGAAGCGGAAGCGCGGGTCGTTGCCGATGAAGCGGGTGCTGAGCGGGTGGATGACGAAGGCGAACTTCGGCTTGCTGGCGGTCTCGTTGAGCGTCGCCACGTCCGGGCCCCAGCCGGCGGCGGCGATGAAGTTGATGATGTCGCCCTCGGTCGGCTGCGCGCCGCACTCCAGCACCGCCACGGCGATCGCCTCAAGGATATCGGCCGAGACGTAGGGGTGGTCATCGGCGAGCTTTGGCCCGAGCGTCACCAGCAGGCTCGCCCCGCGCGCCGCGAGGTCGGCGATCTCGGCCAGCGATGGGTCGTCGGTGACGATGATCTTATTCTTCAGTGCGTCAGGGGCGAAGCGCCTGATGTAGGCGAAGTCGCCGGCGATCACATCGGCCCAGGCGAAGAGCTTGGCGGCGCGCGCGTCGCGGCCCTCGCTGCCGAGCGCCACCGGGTGCAGCACGCGGTACGGCAGCAGCGCGGTGATCGGTAGCGTGGTGCGGGCGTAAATATCGAGCTGCTCGATGCTGCGCAGCGGCGGCAGGAACTGCACGCCGGAGTGGACCACTGGGTCGGCGAAGCGCATCTCGCCGTTGAAGCCGGCCAGCGCCTGCGCCATGGCGTAGCGGTCGATGCCGCTGGTGATCAGCACCCGCTTGTAGCTGAACAGCCCCTTGCGGGCGCGGCCGCCCTCCTGGATGCACCAGCGGTCCAGCGTCTGCTTGATCAGCCCGCCGGAGACCACCGGCGTCTTGCGGGCGGCGGCAGCGATCGAGATCGCCTCGCGGTGCGGGTAGCGCGCCGCCCCGACGCGGAACACCGGGGTGAGCCCGCCCAGCCCGATCACATCGACGGCACCGTCATACTGCTCGATCAGCTGCCTGGCGCGGGCGGTGTCGCCATCGGTGCCGATCCGCCGCACCTCGATGTGCTGGCCGAGCACGGTGGTCGTGAACTGGTAGTCGCGCCGGGAGGAGCCCAGGCTGATGCTGACGATTCGCTTCATCGCGGTGTCCGTTTCCTGGAAAAGATACAGCCGAAGTATAGCATACCGCTCGGGCCAGCTTGACACCTCAGCCACCCTGTGGTACAAATCGCAGCATCATGCGACCTCAACAGATCTACGGGCTGCGCCACCTGGTATCGTCGCGCCGCACACCACATCTATGCGTATAACTATCTGGCGTAGCATCGCTGCGCTTGGAGCGCTGTGCGCGCTGATGCTGCTGATCGGCGTCGCCGCGCCGCAGCCCGCCGCGCCGCCAGTGGCGATCGCCAAGATATCGCTCGCCACCAGCTTGCCGTTGCCGACCGCGCCCCCCACCGCCACGCCGGCCAACTACCCCGAGGTCGATCGCCAGACACTGCTACGCAGCGCGCTCATCGATATCGAGCAGTCGCTGCCGGTCAGCGCGCCGCTCGAACCGACGCCGACGCCGCGCAAGCGCATGCCGCACTTCTGGATCGAGGGCAGCGGCCCGGTGATGAGCGGCCAGCTCGTGGCGCAGACCGAGCGGATCGACTTTTACGTCGGCAAGAACACGCTCAGCCCCGAGGTGATCAAAAAGTACGCCCCGGCCATCGAGTGGGCGCTGACGGTCACCGAGGACCGCTTCGGCGAACGGCTCTACCGCCGGGTATCGATGGGCTTCTACCGCACTAAGTCCCGCGAGCTGCGCGGCATCGCCTACACCGACAGCGGGCGCATGGAGCTCTACTACCTGCCAAACGAGTCCACCGACCGACTGGTGGCGGTGGCGGCCCACGAGTTGGCCCACAACCTTCAGGCGCAGCGCTACGGCCAGGGCGACCAGTCGATGTCCGATACGATCCTGCTCGAAGGCGCGGCCACCTGGATCGCCGGCGACCAATGGCTCCGCGCGTCTGGGGCGCAGAGCTGGCGCGAGCGGGCCAGGCAGCTCGATGCCGCCGGCGTCCCGCTGGTGCTTAAAAATGCGCAGCGCTACGGCGCCAATAACGCCTATGAGCTCTGGGCCTCGTTCGTCGATTATCTGCTCGACACCTACGGCTTCCCGGCCTACCGCCAGATCTACAGCAGCGGCCGCGGCCGGGCGCAAGGCTCGGCAGACTACAAGGGCGTGACCGGCAAGTCGCTCGATGAGCTCACCGCAGACTGGAAGGCGTGGGTGCGCGGCTCGTAGATGGGCGAGCGGCTCGTGGCGGCACGATTCTCCTATACAATTCTTAGCTCCCCCTCTCCCCATCCGCCCCGCGCTCGTGTACAATAGCAACAGACGGCGCTGCGGGCGTCGCTCCGCTGTGAGCCCGCGCCCGCACGACAGCGATCCTGTGTGAGCCGGCAACGCGCGGAGCACAGCGCGGGGGTTTGGGGGCCGGGTACCCTCTGGGTGTCCCCGAGATCACCCCTTCACAAGTCTCGTAGGATTGCGACACTACACTACAAAGGCGGCTGCATGTTTAAATTCATCAAAAAGATATTCGGCGATGGCAACGATCGTGCGGTGAAGCAGATCTCGCCGCTGGCCCAGGATGTCAACGCGCTCGAAGATGGCTACAAGGCGCTCAGCGATGCCGAACTGCTCGGCAAGACCGCCGAGTTCAAGGCGCGCCTCGCCGATGGCGAGGCCCTCGATGACCTGCTGCCCGAAGCCTTCGCCGCCGTGCGCGAGGCGGCGCAGCGCGCCAACGGCATGCGCCACTACGATGTCCAGCTGATCGGCGGCGCGGTGCTCCACCAGGGCAAGATCGCCGAGATGAAGACCGGCGAGGGCAAGACGCTGGTCGCCACGCTTCCCGCGTACCTCAACGCGCTTACGGGCAAGGGCGTGCATATCGTCACGGTCAACGACTACCTGGCGCGGCGCGACGCCGAATGGATGGGCAAGATCTTCAATTTCCTCGGCCTGAGCGTCGGGGTGAACGTGCCGCAGATGGAATCCGAGGACAAGCGCGCGGCCTAC
>JAYUUK010000400.1:0-3092 GCA_043754595.1 Roseiflexaceae bacterium
CATCACCAGCGTGCTGCCGCGCCGCACGCTCTCGCTGTAAACCTCGGCCTCGGCGTGTGGGACGCCGACATCCACCAGCGGCCCGACGATCCCGCCAGACACCGCGCCGATACCGGCACCGAGGGCGATGCTGCCGATCGCCGTGGCGATCGGGCCAGCCGCCAGCACCGGGCCAATGCCGGGAATCACCAGCAGACCAAGACCCACCAGCAGCCCGATGCCGGCACCGACGCCCGCCCCAGCCATCGCGCCAGCGCCGACGCTCTCGGTGGCGTCGGCCGCCGCCTCGCCCGCCGTCCCACCGGCGCGCACAGCGCCGTACTCGCCGGTGGCGTTGTTCGCCACCAGGCTGATGTTCTCATTGGTAAACCCGTGCGCCTGCAGCTCGCTGACGGCCGCCTCCGCATCGTTCCGTGTATCGAACACGCCAACAACTGTCTTCGCCATGTGTGTTTCTCCGTGTGACGGGGTCGCAATGACCCCGGTCTGCTCGGCTGCATCGCGCTCGTATCGAAGTGAAACTCGCGCCTACGGCTCGCGCCGCGCGGCGTCAACCCGCTCGACGATGACCTCCTCGCGCCGCAGCGTCACCGTCTGCGGGCTGTGGAACGTCGAGCGGACGCGGGTGATGTGCAGCTCCTCGCGCAGTATCAGCCGCCGCTCCACCACCAGCACCTCCTCGACCAGCGGAATGATCATCGTCTCGCCGTCGTCGCGCGTCTCGGGGACCACATCGACGTACACGTTACGCGCGACGCGCTCGACGCGCAGCTCCTCGCGCTTGAGCGGCTGGTCTACCGTCTCCTCACGGGTCTGCACCACCGTCCTGACGCGCAGTTCGCCGGTCACTGCGGCGCGCGTGCCGACCTGGAGCGTCTCGGCGATCACCGGCAGCACGATAGACGCATCGTCGCTGTGCATCTGCCGTAGGGCCGCAGCCGTGAGCTTCAGCCGCGCCGCGCCGCCTGACGCACCGATAATCATGCTCTCCGGTACGATCATCGACGCCATATCGGGGAAAACGATGCGAAGCTGCGGCTGGCCGCGTGAATCCAGCGTTCGCTCGGCGATTGTTCCGACAACGCCGTCTTCAGTAGTTACCGTTTCAATCATTGTCTTTACCCGATCAATATTCCGCCTCAGTAGCGGGAACAATCATTATTTTGCAATTAGTGTGCCAGATTGTTGCAATCAATCTGATACCATGTAGAAGTGGTGATGGTCGTGTAAAAGTGGTGTAAGGCACGGTGAAGCGCGGGCGGTGTGGTGTAGGGGCGAACCGCGCCGGATCGGTCGTGGGGAGGCAAACGATGCCTACGCTGGCTTCGCCCGTACGGATGGTGGCGTGGGCAAGGCGCGGGCGATGCTGGAGGGGCGAAGCGCGCCGGATCGCTAGTGCGGCGTCCCAGGATGCTGTACCGGCACAGACGCTTCGCGGGCGGTTGATCTGGCGGGCAGGGGATGCTCTGGCGCTCAGCGTGACATGCAGTGGCAGGAGGGGCGAAGCGCGCCGGACGATCGAATGCCGGTGATCGATGCCTGCGCTGGCTTCGCCCATACGGAGCGACGTGTGCGGATGACGCGGGGTGGTACAGCCGTCAGCGGGTCACGGTCAACAGTGCGCCGTCGCTGCGGCCGTAGACCTCGGGGAAGGTGGTCTCGCTGGCGGTGGCCGGGATGACGCGGAACTCGCCGGGGAGCGTGGCGCGGAAGACGTAGCTGAACTGGTATGACCCGCTCGGCAGGTAGTCCGCCGCCAACACCACCCGATCGTCGCGGGTCTCGCGCCGCGCCGCCCAGCCCCACCACGGGAAGTACGGCAGGCCGCGTACCACGCTCGTCGCAGCGCTGTCGCTCACCGCCAGCCCGGGGCGCACCACCACGCCATCCACCACGCCGCCCTCGATCGGCAGCGGCTGCGGCCCCGGCGTCTGGCCGCCCTGCCCGGTCGTCGCCAGCGTCGGGTCCTCGATGTCGGCTCCAGCTGGAATCGGGTCCTCCAGTCTCACGAACTGCAGCGCGTCCGGCGCGGTCAGCGTCAGCTCGACCCGCACCCGCGCCCCGAGCTTGACCTCGGTCAGCGCCGGGCACAGCGCCCCGTCGGCGCAGCTCGCATCGACGTACTTGCGCGCCACGATGATGCCGCGGTCCAGCGCCGTGACGCGCTCCACCGGCAAGAAGGCGCGCAGGTGGGCGCTGTAGTACAGCCGCCCCTTGCCATCGCCGCGCCCAACCGTCACCCGCGTGCTGCCGCCGGCGGTCAACTCGCTGGCCGGCACGGTCAGCACCCGCGCATCGCCGACGCTCTGCGGCGTGACGCTGCCGCCCAGTCGCTCGGTCTGCTCGACGAGCACGCCGTAGTCGTAACTGGCGTTGAGCTCGTCGGCGCTGGCCATGTAGTCGGTCAGCGCGACGATCGCCCACGCGCTATCCTGCGCGCTGCCCCACCAACTCAGCTCGCGCGCCGCCATCAGCCAGCGCACCGCGTTGGGGATGAGCTTGTTCTGGCCGTCCAGCCGCACCAGCGCGTGAAGCACGGTGGCGGTGGTGAAGGTCTCGCCGCCGTACCACCAGCTGCGCTCGCGCTCCTCCCAGTGCATGCCGGTTGCGCTGGCCACGGCGGCGCCGTTGAGATCGGCCAAGATGGTCTTGATCCGGCCATCGCCGGCGTTGCCATCCGCGATGGCGATGGCCAGCAGCGCGTTGTCCTTGATGCCGAGCTTGGCCCGCGCCGCGAACAGGTCGCCAAGCAGGTCAGGGCTGTTGCGCCCGCCCTCGGCCAGCACATAGAGCAGCCACGCCTGCTGCGACGCCGCCCACGGCTCCCAGTCGGTTGCGCTGCGGCCGGCGGGCACCAACTGGGTCGCGAGGTAGTCCATGCCGCGGGTCAGCATCGTCTCGTCCACCGCGTAGCCGGCCTGCTTGGCGATCAGCAGCCCATAGACCACCTGGGCGCTGGTGCTGGGGTTGCTCTCGTACTCGATGTACCAGCCCCATCCGCCGTCGCCCTTCTGCTGCGCCGCCAGCCGCACCAGCGCCTCGCTCACCAGCCCCGGCAGCCTGGCCTCGAGCGCCGCGTCTGGCGTGTTAAG
>JAYUUK010000401.1:0-3089 GCA_043754595.1 Roseiflexaceae bacterium
ACCCTGCTGGCAACGATCGTCGGCGAGATCAGCGAGGCGCTCGCCGGCAGCCGGCGCCGGCTGCGCGAGGAGCGTCAGATCTACGCGTTGGACCGGGCGATCGTCGAGGAGCGCGCCCGCATTGCCCGCGATATTCACGACGGCAGTGCCCAGCAGCTGGCGTTCTGGCGCATGCGGGTCGATCTCTGGCGCGGCTGGATCGCCGATGACCCGCCGCGGCTGGACGCCGAGCTGCGGCAGCTCAAGGCCGGGCTGCGCGATCAGATCCAGGAGCTGCGCCGGGCGATCTTTGCGCTGCGGCCGGTGCCGTTCGACGAGCTGGGCTTCGTCGGCGGGCTGCGGCGCTATGCCACCGAGTTCGCCAATCAGCACGGCTGGCAGCTGACGGTAGACATCGACGAACTGCCGCCGCTGCCGACGCCGATCGAGGCGCTCTGCTTCCGCGTGGTGCAGGAGTCGCTCACCAACATCGCCAAGCACGCCGCAGCCAGCAACGTCGCGGTGCGGCTGACCGCGGTGGATCAGGGGCTACAGATCACCGTGCGCGACAACGGGCGCGGCTTCGCCTCCGGCCAAGAGCTTGGCGACGGGCGGATCGGGCTGCGGCAGATGCGCGAGCGGCTGACGGCGATGCGCGGGCAGCTGACGGTGGCGGCGCTCCCCGAGGCCGGGACCGAGGTGCGCGCCTGGGTGCCGCTCAAAATTGACGATTGACATATGAACCCTATCACCATCCTGCTCGCCGATGATCACGCCATGTTCCGCCAGGGGCTGCGCGAGCTGCTGGAGCGCCGCGGGCAGTTCCGCGTGCTGGCCGAGGCCGCCAACGGCCGCGATGCGCTGCGGCTGGCCGGCGAGTATCAGCCACAGATCGCTATACTGGATATTCAGATGCCAGAGCTGGACGGCGTTAGCGTGGCGCGGCAGATCGCGCAGACGCTGCCAGCCATCAGGGTGGTGATACTGACGATGTATCGCGAGGACCAGCGTCTATTCGAGGCGCTTAGCGCGGGGGCCGCCGGCTACCTGCTCAAAGACGCGGACGCAGACGAGCTCGAGAGCGTGCTGCTGCGGGTGGCGCGTGGCGAGACGGCGCTGGACGGCCAGATGACGACATCGCTGGTGCAGGAGTTCCGCAGGCTGCAGCAGAGCGACGATGCCGACCGTTTCAGCGAGCGCGAGCGCGAGATACTGCGGCGGCTGGTAGCGGGCCAGGAGAATACCGTGATCGCTGCGGCGCTGCACCTATCGGAAAAGACTGTCGCCAACCGCCTCAGCGAGATATTCGCCAAGCTCGGCGTGAGCAACCGCACACAGGCAGCGCGCGTCGCCGTGCAGCGTGGCATCGTCGATGCGCCGTAGGGACGCAGTGTGCTGCGTCTGTGCCGTAGCCCCGGACACCTGGCAGCCGAGCAAGGAAGATAGGATTGCCAGGAGCCACAGGATTGCCGGGCACCGGGCAGCCGTGCGTAGGGATTCAGCACGCTGCCGTCCCTACGACGGGCATCTCAGGGCGTGGCAGAAGGGCGCGCACGCGACGCCGCCCGTTTAGGGTGCGCAGGGGCGCAGCCCATCGCCGGGGAGCCTGCGGGGCGGGGCCGCCCCTCGGCCGGGTACCGGGCAGAGCGCCGGCCCTGGAACGCCTCAGGCGAACGGGCCGGGTGCCGGGCGTAGCATATCAGCGCGACAGCCGCGCGAGCCGATCCAAAATACGCTTGGCCTGCTTGCCGCCAGCGACCTGCGGGAAGCCATCGCGCAGCGCCACCGGCGTCCAGGCCACCGATGTGACCTTACCGGCCTCCAGCGTGACCGTCAGGATCGCGGTCTCAGAGGTCTTGTACAGCCCATCGAAGACGAAGTTGCCCAGGCTGTAGGCGATGACGCCGTCGCGGTAGCGCTCGACCCCCTGCAGCACGTGCGGGTGGCTGCCGATCACCAGCGCCGCCCCGGCGTCGATGGCGGCGCGCGCCGCGGCCCGCTGCGCCGTGCTCGGCGTCTCCTGGCCCTCGATGCCGCTGTGCAGCAGCACAACCACGGCGTCGGCCCCATCGCGGGCAGCTGCCACATCGGCGCGTATCCGGGTCGTCTCGGCCCACGCCACCCCGCCGCGCCCATCGTGCGCCGCCCAGCGCGCGGTACGAAACCCGCCGCGCTCGGTCGGCACGTCGACGTAGGCCAGAAATGCGATCTTCACCCCGCGCACCTCGCGGACCGCCGGGCGGTGCGCCGCCGCCTCACTCGGCCCAGCGCCAACCCCTTCGATCTGCTGCGCCCCGAGCAGCCCGACCGTCTCGCTCAGCGCCGCCGTCCCGTAGTCCAGGCTGTGGTTATTGGCCAGCGCCAACACGTCGAAGCCAGCTTCGGCCATGCGGGCGGCGGCGGCGGGCGGCGCACGGAAGGTATAGGCCTTTGGCTGCGGCACGCCGACCGTGGCGATGGCGCACTCCAGATTGCCGATGGTCAGGTCGGCGGCGCGCAGCTGCTCGCCCACCGCAGCGAATGGGTCGCGCCGCTTGACGATCCGCTCGCCGATCGAGCGCGCCAGCATCAGATCGCCCACCGCAACCAGCGTCACCGGCCGAGGCGGCTCGGCCTGCGGTACCACAGAAAATGCCAGAGCTATCGCGAGCAGCAGCTGCATCGAATCCTCCTTCATGTCGTACGCTCCCAGTATAGCTGCTCCAGCATCTGCCGCGCGCGGGCCACTGCGCGGTGTCTGTCCGCTGCCCGATGCCTCGCCTTCGCGCATGTTTGCGCTCGTGCTATGTGCAGACGCGAGCGGGCGCTACGCCCGCGTCGGTGTGTCCGATTTGACTCGCGCAGGCGCGGCACCCCTTCGGCTGCGCTCAGAGCTTGCCCTGAGCGTCGTCGAAGGGGCAGGCTCTGCACCCGCGTCAGGGGCACCGACCCCCAACACCCCGGCGAGGGGGATTCTCCCCTTCGAACCCCCAAAGGTGACGCTCCCACGAGCCGCTGGGCGTGCCACCCCAGCGCAGGCCAATCGCGAGCGGCCCGCGTCGCGTGCTGCCGCTCCGCTACCCAGGCATGGCGCGGGCGACGCGCCGGCAATGCCCGGCACCCAGACGCAG
>JAYUUK010000402.1:0-9192 GCA_043754595.1 Roseiflexaceae bacterium
GATCGTCAGCTCGCGGCTGTAGAGCGCCTGCCCCAGGATCGGCAGCCGCTGGCCGCTGGCCGGGTCGTAGACGATGATCAGCAGCCGGTAGCTGCCTGCCGGGGCGGCCTTGTCGATCGTCAGCGGGATGTCCTGGCGGACGCGCTCGCCAGCTGTCCAGCGCTGGCTCGGGCGCCACGCCCCGCCCGCCGGCCCGTCGAACTGGGCCCACTTGCGGTCCTGCGCGTCTACGATCTGCGCCGAGACCATCAGCGGGGCGGGGCTGCCGCCGGCGGCCCAGAACAGCGCGACGCCGAGCTCGTCGCCCGGGCGCAGCGAGGCGTCGGGGGCCGGCGGCGCGGCGGCGCGCGGCGGGCGCAGCAGCAGCGCGGCCTCGATCGTCGCTGCATCGCCGAGCGCCGCATTGGCGAGCAGCGGGACCGCGATGCCGGGGGCGATGCTGGCCGGGCCGAGCGGCAGCGGCGTGGTGCCGAGCGGCAGCGGCCCGAGCTGGAGCCTGGCATCGCCGAGACGCAGCGTGAACAGCGTCGCGCGCTGCACCGGCGTCTCGCCGTCGTACAGTGTCAGCACGCCGAAGTACTCGCCTGGCGGCGCAGTCCGCGCATCCAGCGCCAGCAGCGGCATCGCGGTGCCGCCAAGCCGCGCCTCGACGGCGGCGCGCGCCGGGGCGTAGGCGATGGTCAGCTCGCCGTCCGGCGGCAGCGCGGCCAGCGCCACCAGCGGGCGCGCCGCCGCCTCGAAGCTATCCTGGACCACGCTGAGCTCGGCCCGCAGCGCGCGGCGGCCGGGGTTGGCGCTGCGGATCGTGGTCAGCACCGCGTCGCCGTCGGCGCGCACGTTGGCGCTCCACGCGATCCCATCGAGCTGGCGCTGCGGCGCTACGGCGGCGGGCATCGGCGCGATGGGCATTGGCGCGCTGGCGGCGAGCACCAACGTCAGCTCGCGCTCGGGGGTCAGCGTGATCAGCGCCGCGCCAGGCAGATCGAAGCTGAGCTGGGTCAGCCCGGCCGGCAGCGCGTAGCTCGCCGCCCCTGGTGCGCCGCTGACCGCCACCCGCTGCGGCTTCATCGCCGCCAGCGTCAGCGTCAGCCGCCGCGGGCCAGCGGCGGTCAGCGGCCCGGCACCGAGCTGCACCGACCCATCGGCGCGCAGCGCGAGCGGCGCGGCGGCGGTGAAGGCGGCGTATGGGCCGGCCTGCCGCCAGATCGCCAGCGATGCTGGACGCTTAGTATCGACTGGCGGCAGACCGTCGTACAGCGCCGCTCGCCCATCCAGCAGCGCGGTATCCTGCGGCAGCGCGAAGAGCGCGATCTGTCGACTTCGCCACAGCTCGGCCCCGCCAACGTCAAGCGGCCAGGCGCGCTCCCCGGCCGCCAGCACGGCGTAGCGCGGCGCGACCCCCGGCCGCTGTCTGGCGTAGCTGGTGTAGCCGGTGGCGAAGCGGCCCTGGAGCTCGTGGCCGTAGAAGATCGCCGCCAGCGCCGCGGCGTTCGGCCCGGTGAGCGATGGGTCGTTGCTGATCCAGACCGCGCCATCGCCGATCGGGGCCTGCGCCACGTCGATCAGGTCGCGGCCGTAGTAGAACGGCGCGGCGGCGTGCTCGCCAGCGATCAGCGCCTGCGACCAGACGGCGGCGAGCAGCGCGGGGGCCAGCAGCAGCAGGCTCAGCCAGCGCGCGCCCGGACGCAGCTCGCCGAGCCGCTGCGCGCCGTAGGCCAGCGCGCCCCACAGCGCGAAGCCGGCGTAGGCGCTGCCCTTCATGTAGGCGTACTCGTACGGCCGGCCGTAGCGCAGCCACAGCAGATAGGCCGCCAGCGCGCCGAGTAGCAGCAGCCAGCGCAGCCGCTCGCGCTCGCCCTGCGGCCGCAACAGCAGCCCGGCCGCCCCAAGCGCGATGCCCGCGATGGCGGCACTCACCAGCCACGCCGCCGGCTGCGCCCCGCCGGAGACCAGCCGGAAGGCGGTCAGGCCGAGCGTGTCGGTCAGCGAGATGAAGCGGTCAGGCCCGATCTTCTGGGCGTCGAGCGAGTAGCGGAAGCTGAAGCCCTCGAAATAGTCGGGGATGGCCGGGCCGGCCAACAGCGCGGCCAGCGCCAGCAGCGCCAGCGGGGCCAGCAGCGCGCGACGCAGCCGCGTCGCGTCAGGCGGCGCTGCGTCGCGCGTGGCGGCCGGGGGGGAGAGCTGGTCGAGCAGCCAGCCGGCCCCGACGGCGCAGGCCAGCGGGAGCCAGATCGTCAGCGCCGGATAGTAGGCGATCGGGATGGCGGCGATGCACAGCGCGCCCAGCAGCGCCGAGCGCCATGCCTGCGCGCCGCGCCGCGCCACGTCGTCCAGCGTGGCGCGCAGCAGCAGCAGCCCGAGCGCCAGCAGCGGCCAGGCGGCGAGCTGCATGCCGAAGTTGAAGAAGCTGACCCACAGCAGCAGCGAGCCTGCCGATGTCAGCCCGGCGGCGGCCAGCGCGGCCGGGCCGCGCAGCCCCATGCTCGCCCGCAGCCAGAGAAACACCGCCAGCACGCCGAGCGCGCGCAGCAGCGCCAGCAGTGGCGCGAAGGTGGCGATGACGCTCTGCCCGCTCGCCAGCATGGTCATCCCCTGCACGATCGAGAACGTCAGCGTCAGCCCGATCTGCGGCGGCGACGTGACGAGATCGCGCAGCGGGCTCGGCGGTGCCTGCGGGATGGCCGCCACCGCGTAGTCGGTCAGGTGCTGCGCCATCGGCCAGTATGCCTCGGGGTCCCAGCCCTTGCCGATCGATGTCAGGTAGCCGTAGCTCAGCAGCGGCCAGCAGCCGGCAAGCAGCGTCAGCAGCAGGAGTATTGCCAATTGCCAATTGCCAATTGACGATTGACGGGCACTTGCTGCTTGCTGCTTGCTGCTTGCTGCTTGCTGCTTGCTGCCCCCCCGCCACGCCAGCGCGTTGAGGAGGGTTGCCAGCGCGATGGACAGCGGCAGCGCCAGCCGCAGGTTCAGCCCCGTGCTGACGCACCAGAAGCCCAGCCAGCTCAGCGCCGCATAGCCGATGAGCGGCGTCAGCCAGCGCGTCCAGGGACGCAGCGCCGGCGGCAGCAGCAGCCGCGCCGCACCCCAGCCGCAGTAGCTGAAGAGGCCGAGGGCGGTGACGATGATCAGCAATAGCTGTGGCAGTGCGGTCATAGGGTGGCGCGCTCGCGGGTGGAAGTGCCACATTGTACCACGCGCGCGCTGCTACTTGACACTATACCGTCTGGACGGTATAGTATATTGAGATTAGCAAGCAGCCTCACGAGTGATAGAAACGCGAGCAGCGCGGAGCGGGGGGCGCAGCCCGAGATTATTTTCTACTCTTGTAGGATTGCGAGCGAGCGGAGGCAACGATGGGCGAGCGAAAGAGCGCGGCGACGCGCGTGGCGATCCTGGCGGCGGCGGCGCGGCTCATCCGGCGCGACGGCGTGGCGACGCTCACGCTCGACGCGGTGGCGCGCGAGGCGAATCTGAGCAAGGGCGGGCTGCTCTACCACTTTCCCAGCAAAGACGCGCTGGTGTCGGCCATGATCGAGGAGTTAATGCGCCGCGAGGATGAGTCGCTTGCGGTGGCGAGCGACGCGCTGCCAGGGGCGTGGCTGCGGGCCTACGTGCGCTCGGGGTTCGCGTCGAACGCGGCCTTCGACGAGCTGAGCGCCGGGCTGCTCGCCGCCGTGGCCACCAACCAGGCGTTGCTCGCGCCGGTGCGCGCCGGCTTTGCCGCCTGGCAGGCGCGGGCCGTCGGCGATGGTGTGGACCCTGCCATCGCGACGATTGTGCGGCTGGCGGTGGATGGTCTCTGGCTAACCGACCTGCTCCAGATCGCGCCGCTCGACTCCCAGTTACGAGCTGAGGTCGAGCGCGCCCTGGTGGGTCTCACACACCCGTGATTCAAAAAAGGAGGTCACAATGGATACCCGCAGCCTGCTGCTGCTGATCGCCGCGATCGGCAGTGAGATCATCGCGACCAGCGCGCTCAAGGCGTCCGAAGGCTTCAGCCGCCCGCTACCGACGGTGCTGGTCATCGTCGGCTATGGCGTCGCCTTGTATCTGCTCTCGCTGGCGATCAAGACTATCGACATCGGCGCGGCCTATGCCATCTGGTCCGGCGTCGGCACCGTGGGCATTGCGATCGTCGGCGCGCTCGTCTTTCGCCAGCAGCTGACCCCCGGCGCGATCGTGGGGATGGCGCTGATCGTCGTGGGGGTTGTGGTGCTCAATCTCTTCGGCGAGGCGCACGTATGATGCGACGAATCCGCCCGTTCTTTCTCTTCACCGATATCAGCTTTATGCTGTACTGGGCTATCACGCTGATTGGGCTGATCCCCGAATCCTACCTCTTCAAGGATTACCACGACCCGATCCTGATGGCGTGGAACTGGTCGTTTTTGCCGATCGACCTGGCGATCTCCGCCAGCGGCTTCGCGAGCCTGGTGCTCCACCGCCGCGGCGATAGTCGCTGGCGGTCGGTGGCGCTGATCTCGCTGGTGCTGACGTTCTGCTCCGGTCTCCAGGCGCTGGCCTTCTGGTCGCTGCGCGGCGACTTCGATCCGGCCTGGTGGCTGGCCAACGGCTACCTGCTGCTCTACCCGCTCCTGTTCATCCCGCAGCTCCTTGCGCTGCCATACGACAAAAGCCAACGCGGCAGCGCGAGATCCGAGCCGCCGCAGCGCTCGTACAGCAAACGAAGGTGAGGTGTACGCGAAGCGGGTTTAGGGGCACACGCCGCCAGACGATAGTACGTACTTACCATAAGAAGGAGCGAGCGATGCGCGCACTGATTGTAGACCCGGCCGCCCCCGAGCGGATCGCGCTCGGCGAGGTGGCGGACCCAGTTCTGGGCGACGGGCAGGCGCTGGTGAAGATCGCGGCGATCTCGCTGAACTACGGCGAGCTGCCGGCCAACGGCGGCGGCGAGACCGGCGCGGTGCCTGGCTGGGACGCGGCGGGGACGGTGGTGCGGGCGGCGGCGAGCGGCGGCCCGGCGATCGGGACGCGGGTGCTGACCCACGGGGCCAGGGGCGGGTGGGCCGAGTACCGCGCCGCGGCGCTGACCGATCTGGCGCCCATCCCCGATGGCGTCGATCTCGGCGCGGCGAGCGCGCTGCCGGTGGCGGCCGGCACCGCGCTGCGGGCGCTGCGGGCGATCGGCAGCATTGTCGGGCGGCGCGTGCTGGTCACCGGCGCGTCGGGCGGGGTCGGGCGCTTTGCGGTGCAGCTCGCCAGGCTGGCCGGCGCGCACGTAGTGGCAGTGGTGGGCAGCGAGCCGCGCGGCGCTGGCCTGGCCGAGCTCGGTGCCGATGAGGTCGTCGTCGGAATCGACGCGGTGCGCGAGCCGGTCTTCGGCGTGATCGAGAATGTCGGCGGCCCCACGCTGGTGCGCGGGTTCCAGCTGCTCGAAGTCGGCGGCAGCTTGCTGTCGATCGGCGGGACATCGCACGAGCCGGCGGTCTTCCCGCCATACGCTACCGTCGGACCGCAGCGCAGCCTGGTCAGCTTCACCATGGGGCCGAACATGGCTGCCGACCTCGCCTACCTGCTCGATCTGCTCAGCCGCGGCCAGCTCGACCCGCAGATCGGCTGGCGCGGCTCGTGGACCCACGCTGCGGAGGCATCGCGGGCGCTGCTGGACCGCACCGTGCTCGGCAAGGCGGTGCTCGATCTGGACTGAGACGCGCCGCCCTCAGGCAATAGACGATTGTAAAACCCAAACGATGGCTTGGCGCTCGTCGGCAACTCCGCGACGATCACCTGCCGCACGATCGCATCGGCCACGCCCAGCAGCGGCAGCAGATCCTGTGCCCGGAGGCGGGTTAAGGTTTTAAGCGGGATGTCGGTCTGCATCACTCCCTTTGGACACGCCCTGCTGCTGCATAAAGTATAGCACAGGCGGGCGGGGATGGAGACATGGCGACACGCAGACACGACGACGCAGCGGCCGGAACCGTTTTGACGCAACGACGCAGTGGTGCCTCCGGCTGCGTGCCACCAGCGAGCAGCAGCGCGCGGACGATCGGTTGGCGATGCACAGCGCACAGCGCGGGTGGCAGCACGAAGCCCGGCAGTACGGCACGGGGCGGCGTGGCGGGCGTGCGAGCGATGGGGCCGCACGGTGGCGCGCGACGGCGAATGGGAACGAGCGGCAGTCGCGCAGGGGAGGCGCGCCAGGGCTATCGCCACCGTGGGGGCAGACGTGGGGAGAAACGGGGCGGAGCGCTGCGGCGTTCGCTGCGCTACGCGACGGTCGGCGGTGGCGGCGCCGGGTTCATCGGAGGCTACAGAGACAGCGGAGGGACGGCGTCCCAGCGCCTGCCCGTTGGCGCTGTACGACAGCGTGTAGAGATTATTGCTCAGCCCGGTGCCGAGCTGCTCCTGCCAGACGCAGCCGAGGTCGATGGGCGCGCCACTTGGACATATGCGAGCTATAAAGCCCGCCCCGCCCACCAGCGCCTGCGCCGCAGCCAGGCCATCTGGCGCAGCCCGATGCCCCACCCGCGCACGCTACTCGGGGTGCTGCGCCGTCAGCGCATCGGCAATAGCGAAGACCTCAGTCGCCAGCCGCTCGGCCTCGGCCACCCGCGCCGCCCACGCCTCGGCCGAGGTGTAGCCCAGCCCGTCGAGCAGCGCCCTGAGCTGCGCCGCATACGCTGGCCGCTCGGCCTCGGGCGCGTCGTTCTGAAGCACCAGATACGCCTCGGTCACCAGCGTGACGATCCAGAACACCGCCTCGCGGTGGTCGCCGGCGTCGATCATCTCCTGCGTCGCCGCGACGAGGTACGGCCGCAGGTGGTCGCGGATCGTGAACCCGAACGACGTCGGCGTGCGGTAGACCGCCACCGACCGGTCGAAGACCGCCGCGCTCTGCTCCAGCAGCGTCTGCACCTCGTCGCGCTGCATGTGCGCCGACCCCCACACCGCCAGCGCCGCCTCGCGAAGATCGCGCCGCCCCTGCGCATCGAGCAGGTCGCCGAGCAAGGCGAGTGTCCGCCGCGTCGTCGGGCGTGCGAGCTGGGCCACGGCCATCAGCCCGCTCAGTGCGCTCAGCAGCCCCCACACCGCCCACAGCCCCTCCTGTTCGCGGGGTATCTGTCGCATCGCTTCGAGCTGCTTGGTGGCGGACTCTTTCTCCACGTCGCAGCGCGCCTGAACCCAGCGCCGCCTGCCATAGTCGGCGGCGACCACTCGTTGGAACGGCGCGAGCGCCCCGGTCGGGTCGGCCAGGATCGTGGTGGTGGCGATGTTCGGTCCGCGGCTGGGGTCGGCCAGCACTGCCTCGGCGTCGCGGTGCTCGGCGAGGTTGTACGACGAGACCTCCAGCATCAGACCGCGGTAAAAGAATTCTTCCTCGGTTTCTGGCGCGCCGTCGGTCAGCACCAGCGCCACATCGACATCGCGGTACAGCGGGAACGCTGCATCGGGCGGCAGCGCGGTGACCCCGCCGCGCAGATAAGCACCGGCGAAGCTGGGCAGCGTGCGCGCGTGGAGCGTCACCCACTCGCGCGCGATCGCAGTGATTTCGGCCACCGTGAGCGTGGCGATCGTTCCAGAAGGCGGCGTATCGTGCGTCATGGGCTCCGGCTCCTTCATTCTCTGGCGTGCGTCCGTTATCGAGCGCCGGCGGCGCTCCTCCATGATCACGCATCCCCGCTGCCGCGCACCCGCCCTGCGATGGAGCACAAGATCGGCCATCTGACGCAGAGCGCGGCGGTCGCACCCAGCTATACTGCGCACAGTCTAACCGAATGCGTCATGACGCGCCAGCAGCGAGGGAGGCATCGCCACATGAGCATCGCAGCATATACAACCATCGAGCGCGCCGAGAGCCTGTTCGCCAGGGGGCGCGTCATTTTCGACGCGCTTAGCACCCCGCTGCCAGCGTTGGTCTATCGGGTCGCGAGGAGCTGGCCGCGCGCTTCCCCGACAAGACGATCCTCAGGACTACGGACACCGACGGCGATGTCGAGACGTTCGCCGAGGCCGGCCTCTGCGCGCTGCGCCCCCACGCGGCCCACTACGCCGATGTCGACGTGTGCTGGGTCGCTGGCTCCATCGAGCGCGCGTACGAGCAGGCATGGTATTCAGATCGGCTGGCGGGACGCCGAGCTGGAGGTGCTGCGGCTCGACGTGACGACGGCCTGCGGCCCGCAGACGGTGCGCTGGATCATCGCCGAAACCGCCGAGCTGGCTGATGCCTTCTTCGGCGCGGTGGGCGCGTTCAACAGCGCCGTCGAGGAGACCATCCTGGTGTTCCAGGACGGCTACTGGCAGAAGAACCGCGCGCTGTTCGTGGCGATCAAGCAGGCCACGCTCGATAACCTGGTGCTCGGCGGCACGCTCAAAGACGACCTGGTGCGCGACCTGACGGTCTTCTTCGAAGCGCGCCCGATCTATGAGCGCGCTGGCATTCCCTGGAAGCGCGGCATCGTGCTGATCGGCCCGCCAGGTAACGGCAAGACCCACGCGATCAAGGCGCTGGTCAACGCGCTCGACCGCCCGTGCCTGTACGTCAAGAGCTTTTCGTCACAGCACGCAGACGACCACCATAACATTCGCTCGGTTTTCGCGCAGGCCCGCGAGACCGCGCCGTGCATCCTGGTGCTCGAAGACCTGGACTCGCTGGTGATCGACCACAATCGCTCGTTCTTTCTCAACGAGCTGGACGGGTTCGCCGCCAACACCGGCGTGGTGACGCTGGCCTCTACCAACTACCCGGAGCGGCTGGACGCGGCGATCCTGGCCCGCCCGAGCCGCTTCGATCGCAAGTACCACTTCGGGCTGCCGGCCGCGTCGGAGCGGCTGGAGTACCTGCGCCACTGGGCGGCCAGGCTGGACGACGCGATGCGCCCTGGCGCGCCGACGGTAGATCGGCTGGCGGCCGAGACCGACGGGTTCAGTTTCGCCTACCTGCAGGAGCTGCTGGTGGCATCCACGGTGAGCTGGGCCGAGCGGCAGGAGGTAGGCACGATGGACACGCTGATGCTCGCCGGCCTGGCCGGGCTCCGGGCGCAGATGATGTCGTAAGACGATTGACAAGTGACGAGTGACGAGTGACGAACGCGGCGCTGTATGCGAAGCAACGCTCGCGCAGTTCAAAGAATACAGCGTGAGGGGCGCGAGCAGCTTGGCTCAGCCCGCAAGGTCGGCCAGCATCATATCGATCGGCTGCTCCGGGCCGTGGCCAGGGTAGATCGT
>JAYUUK010000403.1:0-3066 GCA_043754595.1 Roseiflexaceae bacterium
AGGAGCTCGCGCCGATCCGCAGCGAGGAGCGTCGGCGCTCCATGGAGCAGCGTCAGCGGCGCTCGCGCCGCAGCGTCAGCCACGAAGCCCGCACGCGGATCATCGTCGGCTACGCCGAGTTGCTCCAGGGGAGCGCCGCAAGCGTGGCCGAGGGCAAGGCACTGCGACGGCAACAGAACAAGACACATGCCAGCAACGCGCAGGCAGCGGTCACGCGGTCGACGTGACCTTTCGGTCGGCAGCGTGCCGACGTTCAGCAGTTGGTCGCCCTCCCATCGGCTCGCTGTCGCCCGGCCCCGCGCGCAGCTCCTCCAGCTTTCGGACGAGCGAACCTGCGCGGTCGCGCGTCACCGGTCTGCTTGGTCGGCGGTGGCATACGCCATCGATGTGAACTGTCACATCGCCATATTCATCGCGGCGCACGTCATTCGCGCGCCGATTACAATCGATTGCAAAAAGCGGCATCGCCACGTGTGGTGCACGTCGATGCATGATCGAGAAAGGAGCTGTGCCATGGTGTACCACGGTCGAGATCTGATCTAAGTTTGCCCAGATTGGGGCGCGCACGTCGCTGCCCCAAAGGGCAGCCTGTCGGTCTTTGCCGTGGCCACCGCCAGGGCTCTGTTTGCGAAATCCCAACATCCTCTTCCCACAGGGACACACAACGTGTCTCTGTGGGGGGCGGTTGGGTGTCCCTGTGCATTTTCCCAGAAAGGGAAGCACAGTGAACACGCGCCAGGCCCAGGCTTACTCCAAACTGAGCATCCGCGTTCCGGTGGTTTCCATGTACGATGGGACACGAATCGTGGTTGGCTCCGATGATCGGATCGTCGCACGAGCGATGCGTTGCCCAAAGGTTTTTCCAGGCATGGAGGTCATCGGCCACGGTTCGAGTTGCGGACGTTATATGGTCGTCTGGCAGGATGGGGCGCTTGTGCGTCTCACTTCGCTCCAGATCGCCGCGCTGATCCTCGCCTCAGCAGGGTATAGCGGCGGGCCGATCTATCTCATCGGCTGTCATCTCGACTGCAAACACGACGGCGTCAGTTTCGCTGACGAAGTCTCGCTCATCTTGGACAACCCCGATGTCTATGCGACAGAAGGCGGCGTCTATGCTGAGTCGCTCGAACCTGAAGAGGACTTTGTGTTCAACGGACAGCGCTCGTTCTAACCCAGACCGCAGGGTCGCCCGATGCATGTCGTGCGACCCTACCGTACAAACGCTGCCGCTCTCGCATCGCGAGGAGGCTTGCCTCGATATCGATCTTTTTTATACAAGGAGCCTACGATGACGGCCAAACAACGGATCCATACCTTCTTTCTCGACGGCTCGACCAACCATGGGTTCGCGACGCCGGGGCTGCCCTGCCATTGGGTGGTGTTCGACACGCCAGAGCAGCGGGTGTGGCGCGCGATCGACGAGCAGCGGCTGACCGACTATATGCGTGCCATTCACCACCTCGTCGAAGCGAGCCTGGTCTCGATCACCGAGCGCCCATATCTCATGAAGGTGTATCTTAGCCTTTACCCCGATCGAACTGGCTCGGCGGTTATTGTGTGCCCGGAAGCAGATATCGCCGCCATTGGCGCTCGTCTCGAACCACTGATTGTGCCGTTCCTCACCCTGACTTGCAAACGTGAGTCAGTGAGCATGCACATCTACACCTATCTGCCCGAGCCAGCGGAGCTCGTCTCGTACCCGATGTTGCCCGAAATCATGGAGTCTATGCAACAGTCGGCGATGTTGGCTGATGGCTAATTAGGGCTTTACACTCCGCGCGTTGACGGTTCACACAGCATTGCTATCTGTGAATCGCGCGAACGTTTGGCAGCAGCACGATGCGGAAAGAGTCAATGGTTCATCCATCAGGGTGCTGACGCGCGATGCTACGCCACCAGCAGTTCGTGCATCGTATGAATGCGGACGCTGGTGAATGTGCGGTAGACCGGGGTGCAGCGCGGCAGCGAGTGCTCAATAGCGCGGAGCGTCAGGCCGGCTTCGGCGTAGCGCTCCTGCTCCAGCAGCGACCAGGTCAGGGCGCAGCCGAGCGTCACGTACGTGTCGGGGTTCGCGGCGCAGCGCATCCCCTGGCGCAGCGTCAGCTCGATGACGAGCGGGTCATGGCCGAGCAGCGTCTCGGCGTGGGCCAGGTGGTAGTGGGCGTCGGCGCAGCGCTGGTCGATGGCGATAGCGCGCCTGGCACACATCACCGCCTCTGCCGCGCGGCCCTGCTCGATCAGCGCGGCGCTGAGCGCGGTGACGCTGGCGGCGCTATGCGGCATCAGCGCGATGGCGCGGAGCAGCAGCCGCTCGGCCCGCGCCGCCGCGCCACACCGCAGCGCCAGCGCGCCCCGCAGCGCGATGGTGTCGCTGGACCATGGGTGCATGAGCTGAGCGACCAGCAGCAGCGCTCGGCAGCGCCCAAACTGGCCGGCGAGCAGCGCGCGCTGCCCGCAGCGCAGCAGCGTCGTCCGCAGCGTGAAGGCGCAGATCACGCCGATCAGCGCCCCGCGCCAGATGAGATCGCCGCTGAGCAGCACTGCGGGCAGCAGCGCCAGGATCAGCGCCGCCTCTGGCACGAGCAGCGCGCTGCGCAGCAGCGATGAGAGCCCCGAGCGTGGTGCGTGGTGCATGGTGAAGCCCCCGATGATTGTGTGCAATTCTGCCTGTGTG
The DNA here is from genome assembly GCA_043754595.1 of Roseiflexaceae bacterium. GTDB lineage: Bacteria > Chloroflexota > Chloroflexia > Chloroflexales > Roseiflexaceae > JAYUUK01. The sequence goes on from JAYUUK010000403.1 coordinate 2,675, forward strand.
GCCTGAGTATCGCACGGGGTTGTGACACCTAGCGTCACACGTGGCGGGCCGTTCGTGCGTCAGCATCCAAGCGGCGGTGATGGCGGCGCACGCGCGAGCGCCCGTTCGCCAGATGGTGCCTGTGCGGAAGAGCTGGGGTACGAGGAGCGACGATATGACCTATCAGACACAGCTCGAAGCTGGCCGACGTTTGCTGACCGAGGCGGGGGACGACCCGCAGCAGCTCGGGATGGCGCTGCTCCGGCTGCACAGCGCGCTGGAGGAGCTGCTGCGGGAGTGGCTGAGCCAGGCGCCCGAGCTCGATCGCGCCGTGTGCGCTGCGGTCATGCGTGGGCACGATGTGAAGTGGCCGCAGCTGCTCGATCTGCTCATCGATCTGGGCGAGCTGCCCG
>JAYUUK010000404.1:0-9158 GCA_043754595.1 Roseiflexaceae bacterium
GGTGCGACTCATGTGCTGCTCGGTCACCAACGTGACCGCTTCGTGTTTACATTCCTCGGTGTACGGCTTGGCGGTTCGTCTGGTCATGGGAACACCTCCTGGTTGATTGTACCATCATGGTGTCCACAAAAGCGGGTCAATATCATGAGATACGGGTAAATCTGATGCTCGTGATGTCGCCGACTGAGATTCGGCCCAGGATAGATGGCGGCAATGCCCGTCTCCTGCATGTACCGCCGCACGGTATTGCGCGCCAGCGTGCCAAACTCAGGTTGCAGGAGTACTTGGATTTTGCGCGACCCGTAAAAGGGTGTCGCCGTGTAGAGTTCGTCGATCCGATGCTTGATCGTGACCTCGCGGGCCGATGGCGAAGCTGGTCGATAGTAGAGACTGGAGCGACTGAGCGTCAGCAGTGCGGCCTGGGTACGGAGCGGCAGTTCGCGAGCGTCCTGCTCGACCAGCGCTTGTCGCTGCGGCAGACTCAAGCTGGCAGCTTTTTTTTCAGCCAGTTCAGTTGGGTGGTCAAGCGTCCGATCTCGGCGTACAGATCCTCCAGTTGCTTTTCGTGGGCGGTGGCTTGCTCAGCGAGATTATCCCGCCGCTCATACAGCGAGGATAAGCCCGTGAGGGCGATCAGCTTCCATTCACGCAGGACATTCGCATGCACACCGTGCTCACTACTCAGCTGTGCCAGGCTCTTCTCTTCCTTGAGCAGGTCGAGGACGACCTGCGCCTTGAAGGCGGCGGTGTAAACCTTTTTCATCAGGACAGGCTCCCTTGCATTGGCCTGGCCGCGTGTCCGAATTCCTTGAGCCATTATAGGGGCTGGTCCTACAAGGAGGAATTGCGGCACTTCGTGCGAGCGTCGCTTGACGGCACGCCGTTCGACTCGCCAGCCGAGGACACGCTCGCGGACGTCCGGACATTCGAGGAGATCTACCGATGCTTTGTTGAAGCCCCGCTGAGGCAATAGTGAGGTCGACCCGAGGCCTTGCTATGGCATTCCTATCAGACTGTGTCCGTAGACTGGACCCATGAACTACTGCACACCCAGTCGGCCTCGATAGGGTGGACTGACGCGATGAAAAAGGACGTACACTCCCGCCTTTAAGGCGCAGGTCGTGTAGAAACTGCTGAAAGAAACCAAAACCATCACCCAGCTCGCCGCCGAACACTGTGTTCGTCCAAATCTTGCCGTGGATGGTCACCAATATGACGGCCGCTGCATTGAACTCAGGCGTGTATGGTAGGTTAGTCGTTATTCTCATCCTGCAACTCCTGTTACTGTACGATACCACCGTGTGTTCATGAGAGTGGGTCACGTTCATTACTCCGTCCTACGCGGGCGATACTGGAGCGCCTCGGCGAGATGCGGCGCGGCGATCGTATCGCTGGCGGCGAGATCGGCGATGGTGCGAGCGAGCTTGAGGATACGGTGGTAGCCGCGCGCCGAGAGCTGGAGCTGCCGCATCGCCGCCTGCATCAGCCGCTCGCCCGGCGCGTCCAGCCGGCACTGGCTGCGCACCGCCGCCGCGCTCATCTCGGCGTTGGTGGTGCAGCGCAGGCTGCGCAGCCGCGCCCGCTGCCGCTCGCGCGCCGCGCAGACCCGCTCGCGGATCGCCGCCGACGGCTCGGCGGCGCGGGTGCTGATCAGCTTCTCGTAGTTGACCCGCGGCACATCCAGGTGCATGTCGATCCGGTCCGCCAGCGGCCCCGAGATCTTCTTCTGGTAGCGCGTCACCATCGCCGGCGAGCAGGTGCAGCCGCGCTCGCTATCGCCGGCAAACCCACACGGACACGGGTTCATACTCCCAATGAGCATGAACGACGCCGGGTAGGTCACGCTGCCGACCATGCGCGAGACGGTGATCACCCGGTCCTCCAGTGGCTGCCGCAGCATCTCCAGCTTGTTGCCAAACTCGGGCAGCTCGTCCAGGAACAGCACGCCGCGGTGCGCCAGCGAGATCATCCCCGGCCGGATCCTGGTGCCGCCGCCGCCCAGCAGCCCAGGCACCGAGATGGTGTGGTGCGGCGAGGAGAACGGGCGCTGCCGGATCAGCGGGGTGTCGCTGCGTAGCTGCCCGGCCACGCTGTAGATCTTGGTCACGTCGAGCGCCTCGTCACGGCTGAGCGGCGGCAGGATCGAGAGCAGCGCGCGGGCCATCATGGTCTTGCCCGCGCCAGGCGAGCCGCTCATGAGCAGGTTGTGCGCGCCCGCCGCCGCCACCTCCAGCGCGCGCTTGACGTGCTCCTGCCCCTGCACGTCGCTGAAGTCGATACCGTGCGACTCTGGCTCGTACGGGGCGTCAGCCCCCGGCGCGTACGCCGCGATCGGTAACTGCCCGGCGATGTGCGCGGCGAGCTCGCCAAGCGTCCGCACCGGGAAGACCTGCATCTCGGTCACCAGCGCCGCCTCGGCCGCGTCCTCGTGCGGCACAAACACTCGCTCGACGCCCAGCGCCCGCGCGCTGGCGACCATCGGCAGGACGCCGTCGATGTGCCGCAGGCCGCCGTCCAGGCCAAGCTCGCCCAGAAACACCGCCCGCGCCACATCGCCCGCCACCTGCTCCGAGGCCATCATCAGCCCGACGGCGATCGCCAGGTCGAAGGCCGGCCCGGCCTTGCGCAAGTCGGCCGGGGCCAGGTTCGCCGTCAGCTTCTTCATCGGGAAGCTCAGCCCGCTGTTGCGCAGCGCCGCCCGCACCCGCTCGCGGCTCTCCTGAACCGCCGCATCCCCTAGCCCGACGATCGTGAACGACGGCAGGCCGTGAGCGATATCCACCTCAACATCGACGAGTACCCCGTCCAGCCCGTCCATCGCGCAGCTCAACACATTGGCTAACATCCGTTGTCCCTCGTTTCAAACCGTCGCTCTATCGCATCTACTGATGCTACCGGAGCGCTGGCTGCCGCGACACGGCACACACGCCGCAGTGGGACCGGCGGCGAGAAAGTGCCGAAAATGTTAGCTCATGCGCTGTGCCCATCCGCCTATGGTACGCGCCCAGCCCAGCGCTCACCCTGGCTCATCCACCGCGCCCAGTGCCTTGAGCGCCACCTTCTGCGCTGCCGAGAGCCCGACCACGCCGCCGATGCGCATGCCGGTGTATGGGTGATCGAGCGCGATCGTCTTCTGGCAGCTGCCCGCGCCTGCCAGTGTGACGTCCCAAAGCTTGACCGTTCCGTCGTCGCTGCCGCTGGCCAGCACTCTGCCATCCGGGCTCCACCCGATGCAGCGCACCCAGCTGCTATGCCCGCACAAGGTATAACGCAGCTGCCCGTAGTGGACATCCCACACACACACCAGGTGGTCGCAGCCGCAGCTCGCCAGCAGCGCGCCATCCGGGCTAAACACTACCATCTCTAACCCGTCGCTATGCCCCTCCAGCCGGTGGAGGCGCTTCGCTGTGCGGACATCCCACAACTGCACGCTGCGATCACAGCTCGCGCTAGCCAGCAGCGCGCCATTGGGATGAAAGGCGACGCTCTCGACCGTCTCGGTGTGCCCGCGCAACACGCACAGCAGCGCGTCCCGCTGCGTATCCCATACGCCGATGCTACTGTCCCACGAGCCGCTCGCCAGCATCGTCCCATCGTCACTGAAGGCGAGCGCCACCACTCGGTCGTGATGCCCGCTCCAGGACGCGAGCGCCTCACCGGTCTCGCCATCCCACAGCCGCACGCAGCGATCGTGCCCGCCGCTCGCCAGCAGGCGACCGCGCGGGCCAGCACCGAACGCCATCGTCGCCACCGGGCTGCTATCCGAACCAAGCACGTGCTGCGTCTGACCAGTCTGCAGACTCCAGATACGTGCGGTGCCATCCCAGCCAGCCGATGCGAGCTGCGCACCGTCGGCGCGAACGGCGATCTTCTCCGTCAGGCCGGTGTGCCCGCGCAGCGTGTGCAGCGCGCGGCCGGTCTCGCCGTCCCAGACGCGGACGCTCTGCCCATCGCTGCCGGCCACCAGCAGCCGGTCGGGCAGCGGCCCATCGGCGGCGGTGAACGCCAGCGACTGGAGCCATTTGGCGTGTCCGCGCATGATCGCCAGCACCTCCCCGCGCTGCACGTCCCACAGCCGCACTGTTTTGTCGTAGCTGCCGCTGGCCAGTAGCGTCTGTCTCGTCGCTTGGTGCTGCCGCACGGATAGCGAGCGCATCGTACCAGCATGGCCATGCAGCACGCGCGCAGTCTGCACCTCCCCAGGCGCGCCGACCCAGGCGCGAGAAAGATCCCAGACGCGCACGGTCTGGTCGTCGCTGCCGCTGAACAGCCAGGCACCATCTGCGCTCGCCGTCATTGAGATGATCGCCGCAGTATGGCCGCTCAACGTGGCGAGTAGCGCGCCGGTCTGCGTATCCCACAGCCGCAGCGTCTGGTCGTCGCCGCCGCTCGCCAGCAAGGGCGGCTCACCCTGCCCCTCAGGCGTCGGACAAAAGGCCAGCGCTTTCACCAGGTTGGTCTGGCCGCGCAGCGTGTGGAGCACCTCGGCCCGCCGCCAATCCCACAGACGCACCAGCTGATCGTGGCCGGCTGTAGCCAGCAGTCGTCCGTCAGGGCTGAACGCCGTCGCCTCGACCCGCGTCGCGCCAGCTTGGAGCGTGCCTAGCAGCTGGCCACTCTGGGCATCCCAGAGCCGGACCGTCTCATCGAGGCTGCCGCTCACCACCAGCGCGCCATCGGGATGAAACCCGACGGTCGAGACGACGCCCGTATGCCCGGTCAGCACGTGCAGCGTCTGCCGCCGCTCGACATCCCACACGCGCACCGTCATGTCGGCGCTGCCGCTCAGCAGCCGGCCTCCCACACCAGGCATGCCACCGAAGGCCAGCGACCAGACGTGGCTGGTGTGGCCATGGCAGATACCGACGAGCTGGTGATCGAGCGTGCGCCAGATGTAGATAGCGCCGGTGTCGGCTCCCGCAGCCAGCAGCCGCCCGTCTGGGCTCAGAGCGACAGATATCACCGCGCCGACGTAGTCCGTGAACACTGACCCTGTCAGATCGGCTTGCGAGAAATCCACAGCGGGGAGGTCGCTGCCGCGCAGGTAGGCACCCCACACGTTGAGTTCTGAGACGTCCAAGTCGCGGGGGATGAGCTGGATGTAGCGTAGGACATTGAGCAGGTTGCCGGCCAGGAAGCTCGGCGCGCGCGGCCGATCGCGGCGCATCGCCTCCAGCAACTGCTGGCAGCGCGCCACAAGCTGCGCTGGCCCATATCTGGCCAGCAGACGCTCGCCGATCGGCTGGAGCACGACGCGCTCCTGGCTCTGACGCACATACTCTTTGGCGTCTGCCAGGATCAGAGGGTGCGTATGCAGCAGGGCGGGCGTCTCACATTCAAACTCGTGGCACGCCTGGTCGATCAGATAGCCGATGATATACTCGGCGACGACGTTTTGCAGGCCAAATGCGCTGCCGTGTTCACCGAGGGCTCGAGGCGCGAGCAGCGAGCGGCGCTGCAACGAACGCAAGGCTTCCAGCACGTGGAGTTTGGTCATCGTGCGCCCAGCGAGCTACAAAAGCGCTGCCTCTGACAGCGGCTCGCGAGCGACCGCCAGCCAGAGCAGGAGGTCGCGCTCCGGGGGAGTGAGGCGAGCGAACTGCTGGTCGAGCACATCGCGGATGTCGTCAAAAATGGGCGCAGCTTCGGCCAGAAACGCGTCGATGTCGCCGCCGAACACCTCGTGGATCGCCTCGGCTATCAGCCCGAGCGCGAGTGGGTTGCCGGAGTAGCGCTCGACCAGCGCTGCCGTGCTCGAATCAAGGCCAACGAGGCCGCGCGCCACCAGCAGCTCACCGCCGACCGCCGCCCCCAGCCCGCCGATCGCGAGGCTGTGCACTGGGGAGGTTTCAGCCTGGAGGCGTGTCAGCACGCGCGGCTGCTCACGGCTGGTGAGCAGCATGCAGCTCTGGTGGCTGCTCTAGCCAACGCGCAGCAGGAGCTGACCATAGGCCTCGTACCCTGGGCGCTCGTACCCGGCGCGCTCGCCGCCCTGCATGATGCTTTCCATGTTGTCGAAAACGATCAGGCAGCGGCGGGCGCGCAGCGCGTCGAGCAGCAGGCCCAGCTGCGCATCCAGCCCAGATGGTATGTGCAGCAGCTGCTGATCGAAGAGCGCGCCGAGACAGTCGCTCAGGAGATCGCTCGGCGATGGCGCGTTCAGCAGCGAGCGCCACACCACCAAAGTTCATAACGGTGAATAAGAAGTCAGGCTGCGAGCCCAGCAGCTTATGTGATATTCGCTTTGTTTGTGATGCCCACCAGGTTCATGGGGTGGCTGGAGAGGGGAAACGAGCGCATGCGTAGCCAGAAGCTCATCGTGAACTGCTGGAGATCGTCGATATTCGTCCCCGGTGCCGTGGCATAGCTATTTGGGCTCAACGACGACAAGAGGGCGGTCTGGTTGGCAAATGGTGTGGGAGCCGCATCGCTCGTCAGCCCCAGGCCATCGGCGGCGATCAGCGTGTTGCCGCTGCCCGAGAGATCGGCGCCGGCGCTGCCAAGCTCGAATGGCCAGTAGCCGACGAGGCTGGAGTCGCTGCTGAGCGCGGCGGGCGCGTTCGCGACGATGGAGGGCGGCGTTGGTGCCGCTTCTGCGGCGTGGGTAGCTGGCACCGCCAGCGCGAATACGGCCGCGATCAGCGCGAGCACACCCATACGGCTGGCATGCCGCTTGGGGTCGCGTGGTGATACATACAAGCGCATCGTCGATCCTTTCGTAGATAACCTGATGCCAGCATGACAGACCATCGTCAATCGAACGTCAACGATGCTGGTCAAGCGAGGCGACGATAAATGATGCGTTCCGGAGAGCGGCTATAATAGCGCCACGGAAACGCGCGCAGCGCACAGCAATGGAAGCGCTTCTCCTTACTGCTGCTGCGCAGCAGCAACAAAAGAGAGATTACCGCGCTGCCGCAGACCAAAAAAGAGCGTGCGGCACCGCAAAAAAGCTGGTGGCTTCGGAAACGCGGGGAGTGGGGAGCTAGGGGCGCAGCCCCGATATCCTCGATCTGCTCCGATGAGGAGTACTCTAGCGTGGAAACAACGAACCATATCGGGCAGCGCGTCAAGCGCGCCAGGCTCGGCCTCGGGCTGACCCAAGACGTGTTGGCCGAAAGGGTGGGGTGCGCCACCCAGACGATCCGCAAGATCGAGGCGGGCGAGCGGCGACCCTCCTACCAGATGGCCGAGCGCCTGGCAAGCACGCTGGGCTTCTCGCCTGATGAGCAGCGCGCCTTCGTCGCCGATGCGCGGCAGTTCGAAACGCCCACCGAACCCCAGCGGGAGCCTGAGCAGACCGAGCGCCGCCAGCCGCGAAACCTCCCCACCTATCTGACCCCATTTCTTGGACGCAGCGGCCTGCAGCGCGAGCTCGCCCGCCGCCTGGCCGACCCAGACTGCCGTCTGGTCACCCTGCTCGGCCCCGGCGGCATCGGCAAAACCCGCCTCGCAGTTGAGGCGATCCGCGTCGCCGCTCCGCACCCCTACGATGTGGCGTTTGTGCCGCTGGCCTCGATCGCCGACGCGCAGGAGATCGTCCCAGCGATCGGCGCGGCGCTCGAATACAGCTTCAGCGGTGCGGTGGACCTGACGACCCAGCTGGTACGACGCCTGCGCGAGGAGCGGCTGCTGCTGGTGCTCGATAACCTCGAACATCTGACCGAGCAGCGCGGGCTGACGACGATCTTGACGACCCTGCTCCATCACGTTCCGGGGCTGACGATCCTGGCGACCTCGCGCGAACAGCTGATGATGGGCGGCGAGTGGGTGATCGCGCTCGATGGGCTGGATGTGCCCGCCGATGAGTCTGGCCAGCAGATCGAGCAGATCGAAGCCGTCGCGCTGTTCGTCGAGCGGGCGCATCGGCTCGACCATAGCTTCGCGCTCCAGGCCGAGAACCGCGTCGCTGTGGCGCAGATCTGCCGCCTGCTGGAAGGTACCCCGCTGGCGATCGAGCTGGCGGCGAGCTGGGTTCGCACGCTCACCTGCGCCGAGATCGCCGCCGAGATCGACCGCAGCCTCGATTTTCTCAGCCTGGCCGACCGCAGCCAGCCGATGGCGCACCGCAGCCTGCGAGCGGTCTTCGAGCGCTCGTGGCAGATGCTGACCGCCGAGCAGCAGCTCATCCTCGCCAAGCTTTCGGTCTTCCGCGGCGGGTTCACCCGCGACGCCGCAGCGCAGGTGGCAGGGGCGACGCTCAACGACCTCTCGGCCTTCGTCACTAAATCGCTGCTGCGCCATCTCAGACAGCAGCGCTACGATATCCACGCTATCCTGCGGCAGTTCGCCTACGAGAGGCTGAAGGCATCGGGCGATCGCAGCGACACACACGCGCTCCACCTGCAGGCGATGCTGCGCCGCGCTGAAGTGTCAGCGCGCGAGGGTGAGGGCCGCAACCAAGTGACCTATCTACTCCAGCTCGAAGATGAGCAGCATAACCTTCGCGCCGCGCTCCACACCGCACTGGAGGCCTCCGTCGATGACCCGGCAGCCCGTGCGGCGGGCGCGCAGCTGGTCCTGGCGCTGGTACAGTTCTGGTTTGTGCGCGGCCACCATCGCGAGGGGCATCGCTGGGCCGAGCGCGCGCTCGCGATGAGCATAGAGGATATCGGCCTCCAGACCCGCCTGCGGCTCGTGGCCGGCTTTTTTGCAATGCTCCACGGCGAAGATAGCGTGGCGCTGGCCCAGCTTGAGACCGCAGTCCAGCTCAGCCAGCAGCTCGGCGACCAAGCGATCGAGGGCCGCGTCTGGCACTACCTCGGGCTCGTCGTCGCCTCGCTTGGCAGGCACCGCGAGAACGAGGCCGCCCAGGCGCACTGCGTCGCCATCGCCGATGCGCTCGGCGACGCGCCGCTCAAGCACCTCGCGATCGTCGAGCTTGGCTGCTGCGCCATGCAGTCCCATAACTACGAGCAGGCCAAGACGCTGTTTCAGAACGCGGTGGATTATTATACGGCGAGCGGCAACACCAATTAGCTCGCCGCCCCGCTGCGTCGGCTCGGCGCCGTCGCCTATCTACAGCACGAGAACGCGCGCGCGCTCGGCTACTTCCGCCACAGTCTCGCGCTCAATATCGAAGTCGGCGATCGGCGCGGCGTGGCGGCATGCCTGCTCGCGATGGCGTGCGCGCGACAGGCGCAGGGGGAGGAGACCGC
>JAYUUK010000405.1:0-3063 GCA_043754595.1 Roseiflexaceae bacterium
GTCGGCATGCGGGTGATCGAGTAGTAGTAGGAGGCATTGCCAGGCTCGGCGCTCTTCTGGCTCAGCCCGCCATCGCCCTGCAGCACCGTCGGCTTGCCCTGCTGGAGCGTCAGGTCGATGGCGACGTCGTCCTGGGCGGCGCGCAGCCGCATGGGGATAGCGCTGCCCGGCGCACTATCGGCGCTCCAACCCTCGAGCCAGGCGCGAAACGGCTCAGCCTGCGCACCCGCCAGCCCGGCGCCATCGCGGCTGAAGCGCTCGAAGGCGTGGAACTGCCCGGCACCATCGGCGAGGGCGAAGTGGGCCATGTAGATCGCCGACGCGCCGAAATCCGACGCGCGGCGCGGCGCCTGCGGCGTCAGCCCGAAGCGGAAGAACGTCAGTTGGAAGCCAAACCGGCGGCCGGCGGCGTCGCGCAGGTTGCCGGTGTAGTACCACCACTCGGTGGCGTACGCGGGGTGTGGGCCGTGGTCGGCGGGGAAGCTGAACGGCCGCGGCTCGGTGACTTTGGCGAACCCCTGCTGCCCGGTGCCGGCGAGCGCATCGGCAACCGCCAGCCTGGCCTGGGGCAGCGAGCGGGTCTCGCCGCACGATGCGAGGGCGAGGGCGAGGGCGAGGGCGAGATAGCGTATACGATGCGGCATGGATGTATCCTTAGCGTGGGCGCTTTCGGCGAGGGAGAGGGCGGGAACCTGGGATTGTACCACACCGGTTGCTGTGGGCTAAAAGCCCGAGGCAACCGCAAGCCAAGCCCTCCGGGCTGCCGGACGAAGGCCGCTCACTGTAGGCTATAAAAAGCCTGAGGCAAGCGCCGGCGAAGCCCTGCGGGCTGCCGGACGAGGACAGCCCACAAAAGAGCCAACTGATGTCTATTGGTGTAATGGGCCAAGCGGAACAGAGATAGGAGCGAGCTATGGCGCTTGCGCTGATCCTCCACGGCAGGGCGTGGAACATCCCAATGATGAGAGCGTTCACAACACGAGCCACTCTACCATCGATAGCACACTGAAGGCGGTGAACGTGCTACCTATGCGTTGACGCGTGTGACTGGTACAAACACCCGATAGATCGTCGTGTCGCCAGCATCGAACAGATACATCGCACCCGAGAAAATGGCGCCATTGTTGCTTTGATCGCCATCTATGCCAGTCGCTGCGCTATCTTCGCTAGTGGCAGCTACGGCGATCGTCCTGCCATCGACAAACACAGCGCTCCCAAATCCATCGTTGATATCTGGGTTCGAAGCTTTCAGATACCGTAGCTGATTCCACTGCCCACCCGTTCGAACAAAGAGGTATGCGGCTCCGGCAGACGAAGCGGCATTGTTGCTCGAACCATCAATACCGGGAGACGAACCATCTTCGGCTGAGGCTCCTATCGTAACGAGATCTCCGCTCACTCCTACGCGTGAGCCAAACAAATCTTCAGCGTCTGTATTAGACGCTTTGAGGTATGCTTGGGGCACCCATTGGTTATTGTTACGCGCGAAGATATAGGCCGCTCCCGAACGGAGCGCGTTATTATTAGATTGATCACCATTAACGCCAGTTGCAGAACTTCCTTCCCCATTAGCGCCAACAACGATCGTATCCCCATTGATGGAAACCGAAATGGCAAATCTATCCATTGATTCGGTATTTGACGCTTTCAGATAGGCTGTTTGACTCCATTTGCCAATATTGCTCCGGGTAAACACATACGCCGCCCCAGAATCAGCAGCGTTATTATTTCCGGCATCGCCATTCGTACCAGTTGCGGCGCTGTCTTCGCTAGACGCACCAACTACAATTGCATCTCCGGAGATAGACAGAGATCCGCCGAATTCATCGATCACATCGGCGTTTGATGCTTTTATATAAGCCTCCTGGCTCCAGACTGTATCATTTCTTCTAAAAATATAGACCGCGCCAGAACCAAGCCTAGAATTATCGGTGACGTCACCATTGATGCCCCTTGTACCGCCATCCTCACCCAATGCTCCGACGGCGACTGTATCTCCAGCAACAGCGACAGCCTCGCCGAAATTGTCCAACATCTCAGAATTTGAACTCTTGATATACGCCTGTTGTGTCCAGATCGTACCATTTCTCACAAACACATAGACCGCGCCAGAGCCGCGTGCAGTATTATCAGTTTGATCGCTGTTGATCCCAGTCGCAGCACTCGACTCCAATGGTGCGCCAATGACAATTGTATTTCCGTCTATAGCAACTGCTCTCCCAAAAACATCACCAGTATCTGTGTTAGAAGCCTTGAGATATGCCTGCTGCGTCCATTTTCCATTACTATCTCGTTCGAATACATAGGCTGCGCCGGAAGATTGCGCAGAATTATCGCTTTGATCACCATCAACCCCCTTAGCAGCGCTTGATTCCAATTCAGCCCCTATGACCATCGTATTGCCACTTATCGCCACAGATCTTCCAAACGCATCTCCAGAACCTGTGTTTGATGATTTAACATAGGCTGTTTGCGCAGAAGACTGAACCTGCGCTTGAGCTATCGCACGGCCCAGTACAAATTTATAGTTTCCTAATTGAGCTAAACCATATACACCTACAACGGCGCCTATGAGCACCAAAAGCGTAGTATGATGAACAAAGGCACGGCGAGCGCACGTAGATTCGTTCATTTTCATCACATGTCATCTTTCTTTTTGATTTCGAGCATGCATATCGGCTATTTAGTGAATATGCCCTTCACCGACAGTATACCATATGCGGTATGGTCTCCTACAGCAATCCTACGTGGGTCGGAGATGATCCGTGGTCGATGCTACTCGATGTTGTAACTCAGGCGGTTCGCCATGGTGGGGATATAGCTTCGCTGCCGGATGGTAGCTAGCGTCCATGGGGCACAGGTGACCGGCATCTCCTTCAAACCGATAGCCCGCAGGGCTTTGCAGTGGCGTTGACGGCACGATCACGCGCACAACGCTCCAACCATGGCGGCGGTATAATACGCCAAGCGAAGTAGAGAAGGAGCGAGCTATGCCACTTGCGCTGATCGTCCACGGCGGGGCGTGGGATATCCCCGATAATGAGGTCGACGCGCACATCGCCG
>JAYUUK010000406.1:0-9136 GCA_043754595.1 Roseiflexaceae bacterium
TGTCTGACCGGACGGTCGGGCACCAACCCTCGCGCGTGTGCGCGGCAGCAATGCCGCCACGCGCGCGAGGGTTTTTGGTGTGTCGTGGTGCCGTAAGGATATGATGCAAAGTTTACTGCCGGTGGATGAAAGAGCTTTGGTATGCGGCCATCACTTCTGACGCGAAAACGCTGCTGTTCAGGCTAATAAATGTTTTGTCCTGCACTCCACACCAGTGAGACTATTTTGATTTGCCGTCTGTAGAGTGTACAAGCAGGGGTTGGATCCTCATTGCATGACATGCACTACACCGTCACGGGCGCTGCCTGAACCGATTGCACAGGTAAGAAAACGCGTGGATAGTCACGGACGCGAACCGCAGGCAACGCCGGCATGTGTAACGGGATGTGCCGTTTGACCGCGGTAGAAAAGGTGATCGCACCGTGTTTGAGGACGTTGCGGCGACGCGGTTGAGCGGCCTGTGTCGTCGGTTTGTGCATTGGAACGTGCTCGTGCGTGCGGCCGAGTAGCCACAGTGCCCAACACGCCGCACCAAAACCCATCAGCAAAATGAGGACACGCGTGTCCTTGGTCACGCGTCCACGTTCTCAATCGAACATGTTACTTTTGCAGTCCTTGAACGTACATTCCTGCCACCACCGGCAGGCATAGTCTGCCAAGCGCGACTCGTTGGCCGGCAAATCTGACACGAATACCACGTGGTGGGGCGAAAGCCATTACGCACCCGTTGGTAGATGCTGACGTTGAGCCGACGGCTCCCCTGTTTCCAGATGCGGACATGCGACAGGAACTGACCGGTATTGGCGGCGATGGCGATTCGCTTGAGCGGTGTCCATCCATGGGTCGGGTGCTCAATCTGGGTCGTCTCATGGGCACGGAAGACAACATACCATTCGCGTTCGTCCAACCACGCCAGAAACGGCTCCCCTGTATGCACCCGATCGGCAAGCAGCACAATCCGGCAACGGTGCGGCAGAATGGCGTCAATAGCCGTCAGCAACGTGCGTGTCTCATCGGCCCAGGCGGCGTCGGGCGCGTATACGTGAAAGCCGAGCGGTAGACTGATGCCGTCGGTGGCAAGCCCAATCTGCACCACGTTGTCATCGCCCTGATGGCTCGTTTCATCGAGGGTCAGGTACAGGACGTCATTGGGCAGGGTGGCAATCAACCGTTCCACCAGCGGATAATAGACGGTCTCCAGCGTGATCCGGGTATCGCGAATGATGCGGCGTACCTGGGTCGTATTACTGCTGTCGGTGCCGGTGAACACCGCGCTCTACGCAATCGTCTCCAGCAGCAGGGATTGCGATTCGAAGATGCCGGTGACCAATTGCACAAACCGACGGGCAACGGCGGTATCCAGCATTGGCAGATGCGCGCGCAGCCACGGGTTGAGTAACGCGAGTGCCGCCGACGTGTCGTACAATGGGGGCGTCTGATGCATGGGGATCCTCCGGTGATAGGTGCCAAGCACCCCTATCCTACCAGAGAACCGATGCATCAGGCACCCCCTCGATCCCGTCCTGATGCGCTATTTCGTGCCGCCGTCCGCTGATGTCATGCAATGAGGGGTTGGATCTGTTGCTCAGCGTGTAGCGTGACCAGAATAAGGAGCGTGTCATTAGGCTCGATGATCGTACTCCCGCTTGGAACGAGACGTTCTACGCCGCGAACGACCTGGATGATGAGTGCACCGGGTGGTAATCCAAGCTCGAAGATGGTACGGCCAACGAGTGCAGATTCCTCAATAGCGACGAGTGAGACGACACGACTCTGCAAACTTACGTCGGGAACAAACGTTGTAGTCTCGTGTGGCACTTCGGGTGTTGGCGCGTTGAGGCCAAGCCAGTGCGTAATGGCACCGATCGACAAGCCCTGAACCGTCACGGAGACGAGCACAACGAAAAAGACGACGTTGAAAAGGAGGCTAGACCTTGGCACCCCGGCCAGCATCGGGAATGTCGCAAGCACGATAGGGACTGCGCCGCGTAGCCCGGCCCACGATATCATAGCGATCTCTGTGAGACGCCGTTTTGTGCCAAACAGCGCGATAGCCACGCTGACTGGCCTCGCGATGAAGAGTAAAAGCGCGGTCAACGCTAAACTTGGCAGGGCAATCGACGGCAGCCGCGTGGGAAACACGAGGAGACCGAGGGTGAGGAACATGATAATTTGGAGCAGCCAAGCTATGGCTTCGTGGAAGCGTAAGATCGACCGTTTATGCGGTATCGCGCGGTTGCCAATAAAAACCCCGGCGATGTAAATAGCTAGGAATCCGTTCCCGCCGATTAGCGCGATTGTGCTGTAGATAAGAAGCCCCAGCGTGAGCGTGACAACGCTATAGAGCCTCTCCTGCGGCAGGCGTATCCGTGACAGGATCGCCACGGCGCACCAGCCGAACTCTAATCCGCCAATCACGCCGAGGGCCATTTGCACAGCGAAGGCCCAACCAAAACTTCCAAGCGATGTTGCGGATTGAGCAGTAGTGACGTCACACCGATGGTCACAAAGACAGCGATCGGATCGTTACTTCCAGACTCGAGCTCGATTAGGGGCTCAAGATCGCCGCTAATATTAACCCCCCGTGTGCGCAGCACCGAGAAGACGGCTGCGGCATCGGTCGATGAGACGATCGCACCCAGCAATAGGCCTTCCAGGAGCGTGAGTCAAAGCATCAACTGAGCGGTAGCGGCGATGATCGCCGCGCTCACAACCACCCCAATATTTGCGAGACGTATATCCTGCCAGATAATCGGACGGATACGACTCCAGTCGGTATCGAGACCGCCAGAGAATAAGATACATGCGAGGGCAACGACGCCGATCATCTGCGCGAGGCGCGTATCTTCGAAGAAAATACCCCCAGGACCATCTGAACCGGCAAGCATGCCGATGCCAAGAAACAGGACTAGTGCCGGGATGCCGAGCTTCGTCGAGAGCGCGCTGGACAGAATGCTCAACATTGTGAGGCCGGCACCAACAAGTAGGAGAAGTTCTATCGTCGGCATGGAGGCACGCTACATCGAGGCGGCGATACGGCGGACGCCCTCGGTGATTCGATGTGGCGGCATATAGGAAAAATTGAGACGGAGCGTGTTCTCGCCGCCGCCGTTGGCATGGAATGAGCTGCCGGGGACGAACGCGACGTGGCGCTCAATGGCGCGCGCCAGCAGTTCAGTGGCGTCTTTGCCCGCTGGCAACGTGACCCAGAGAAACATGCCGCCATCTGGCTTGGTCCAGCGGACGCCTGTCGGCATCGTCGCAGCGAGCTCGGCGAGCATAGCATCACGACGCGCCTGGTAGAGATCGCGGATCTTGGGAATGGTGCGATCCAGCAGCCCATCGCGGCACGCTTCGTAAGCGATTCCCTGAGCCAACGACCCGGTGTGCAGATCGATTCCCTGTTTGACCTGGACAATTCGACGGCGGACTTCTTCAGGGGCGATGACCCAACCGACGCGCAGCCCTGGCGCAAGCAGTTTGGAGAAGGTACTGGTGTAGAGCACATGGCGAGGCTCACCGTGACGGGCGATATCGAGCGCCGAGATCGATGGGAGCGTCTCCCCGCTATAGCGCAGTTCGCCGTATGGATCATCCTCGACGATCGGGAGGCCGTAGCGTTCAGCGATATCCAGAAGCGCGTGACGTCGTTCGAGGCTCATTGTCACGCCGGTGGGATTTTGGAAGGTGGCGACCGTGTAGAGAAAGCGCGGCGGCGTGCCAGCGGCGTGGAGACGCTCGACTTCGGTGGCGAGGGCCTCGACCTGGAGGCCGGATTCGTCCATCGGCAGGGTGATGAAGCGTGGCTGATACGGCCGAAACGCCTGAAGCGCGCCGAGATAGGTCGGGTTCTCGACGAGCACCGGCGCGTCTGGGTCGATGAAGAGCTTGGCGATGATATCGAGGCCTTGCTGCGAGCCAGAGGTAATCAGCACCGACTCGGAGTCGATCTGCGCGCCACGCGACGACGTGAGCGCGGCGAGAAACTCGCGCAGCGGCGGGAAGCCCTCGGTCGGACCATACTGGAGCACGCGCGCGGCGCTGCTGGCCAGAATACGCTCGGTAGCCACAGCGATCTCTTCGGCAGGGAAGCACTCTGGAGCGGGCAGACCTCCGGCGAACGAGACCACGTCAGGCTGCTCGGTAAGTTTGAGCAGCTCGCGGATGGCCGAGCTTGTGAGCGTGTTAGCAGCTGTCGACCAGCTAGCATTCCAGGAAGTATCCATAATCTGCTCTTTCTATGCGGGGATCTGAATGATGGATCCATCTGCGGTGGCCGATGCGCGGATAGCATCCCAAAGGCGCGCCATGCGCAGCCCGACTTCGGGCGGGCAGGGATTTTCAATTGACCCATCGCGCACCGCCAGGAACGTCTCCCAGACGCCGAGCGAATCGAGGACCGGAACATCGACCGGCGCGTCCTGGCCGCTGCGCTGCACCGCGAGGCGTTCGCCCCAAATACCGGTGTGGAGGATGCCGCGCTCGCAGTAGAGCCGCACATCCGAGGCACAGGATGGAATAGCTTCGCCGCACGCGCCGAGGGTGATGAGCGTGCCAGATCGTAGACGGGCCATGACCGCCGCGAGCGTCTCGACGGGGCGACCTGGGCTATCGAACCAAGCGGCGACCTGGGCGAACTCCTCGCCGACGAGATCGGTGACGGTGTTGAGCATGTGCGCGCCGGTGTCGAAAAGGAACCCGCCGCCAGAGATGGCTGGTTGCTGACGCCAGCTACCAGCAGTGATCTGCCCCCAGTTCTGCCATACCTGCGCAGTGACGGTGAGGATTCGACCGAGCTCGCCAGAACGCAGCATCTGGCTGGCGCGGCGGATTTGCGGCGAGAGGCTGCCAGGAAATGCGACCACGAGTAGGCGACCGGTGGCATCGCGGGTGGCTATCAGGCTCTCGGCCTCGGCGGCGGTGATCACCATTGGTTTCTCCAGCAGCACATCGACGCCCGCCTGAAGGCACATGACCGTCTGGTCGTGGTGATAGGCGTGGGGCGTAATGATGAACGCCGCGTCGGGGCGATAGTCTTCGAGCAGCTTTTCGAGATCTGGCTCGTTTGGCGGCACCGGCAGCCCGGCCTCGGCGAAGAGCTTGCTCGTCTCCGCCCAGACGGCCGGTACGGGTTCGCAGCCGACCACGATCTCGGTGGTGTCGGCCATTTTGACCATCTGGCCGATGTGATAGCGCGCCATGCCGCCGCAGCCGATCATGGCGACGCGGAGTTTGCTTACGGGCTGACCTTCTGATTTCACCACAACGGCCTCCTTATCAGATTTATTGACCTCTATGGACGAAGTTCGTCCACACATCTGCGCGAATGCCTGAAACGTTTCTATAAATATAGCAATCCTACGAGAGTAGAATAAGGATGATCTTGGGGACACCCAGAGGGTACCCGGCCCCCAAACCCCCGCTGTGCGCTTCGCACGTTTATCTCTGTAGGAAGGGAGAAGATCTCGGGGGCTGTGCCCCAAACCTCGCTCTGCGCTTCGGGCGTTTATACCTCACGTAGGATTGCCTTCTGTAAACGCGTGAGTTTCACAGCAGCTAGGCGGCCGGGTGTGGGACGAGCGCGAAGACTAATTCGCCATCGCAGACGATCTTTTCGCCGACGCTGGCCGAGACGCGGGCCTTGCCGATGCTGCGGCGAAACTTCTCCAGCGTGACTTCGAGCCGAAGGGTATCGCCAGGGACGACGGGCTTGCGGAAGCGCAGGCCATCAATGCCGGCGAACATGCCGAGCTTGCCTTTGTGTTCATCGAGACTGAGCGCGGCGACACAGCCGGTCTGGGCGAGCGCCTCGACGATGAGGACGCCAGGCATCACCGGGTAGCCGGGGAAGTGGCCCTGGAAGAAGTGCTCGTTTATGGTGACGTTCTTCTCGCCGGTGGCGCTGACGCCGGGCTCTAGCGCGGTGATGCGGTCGATCAGGAGGAACGGGAAGCGGTGTGGGATGATCGCCATGATTTGATTGATATCGAGCACGTGCGCTCCTTCCGGCTGTTTTGGTTCTGAAGCAGCGCCATTATAGCGTATCCCCGCGTGGCTGATAGTCAAACCACCATATAATAGCTTTACAATCCTGGCGAGCAAAGGAAGCGACGATGACTATATCGATGAGTGCGGCGATCGATGCAGACGCGTACGAGCTGCTGATTGACGGGAAGCGCGCGATGGCAGCGAGCGGGACGACGTTCGCTGTCGATAACCCGGCGACCGGCGCGCCGCTGGCGCACGTCGCCGATGCTGGAGCAGACGATACGCGGGCGGCCATCGACGCTGCGGCGCGGGCGCTGCCAAGCTGGGCGGCGACGACGGCTGGGCAGCGGGCGGCAGTGCTGCGCAAGGTGGCGGCGCTGATGGTCGAGCGACAGGAGCGGCTCGGCATGATTATGACGCTTGAGCAGGGAAAGCCGCTGGTCGAAGCCAAGGGTGAAATCGTTTATGCCGCGAGCTTCCTGGCATGGTTCGCTGGCGAGGCCGAGCGGACGTACGGTATGACGATCCCAGCATCAGCGGCAAATAAGCGCATCCTTACCATCAGGCAGCCGGTCGGAGTGGTGGCGCTGATCACGCCGTGGAACTTCCCGGCGGCGATGCTGACGCGCAAGCTCGGGCCGGCGCTGGCGGCGGGGTGTACGGCAATCTGCAAGCCGGCCGAGCAGACCCCGCTCTCGGCGATCGAGCTCGGGCGGCTGTTCGTGGAGGCTGGCGCTCCGGCTGGGGTGGTGAACATCCTACCGACGAGCGACCCGCTGCTGTTCTCCGAGGCGATCTTCGCCGATGGGCGGGTGCGCAAGATATCGTTCACCGGCAGCACCGAGGTTGGCAAACTGCTGATCGAGCGCTCGGCGAGCACAGTCAAACGGCTCTCGCTGGAGCTCGGCGGAAACGCGCCGTTCATTATTTTTGACGATGCCGATCTGGACGCCGCTGTGGCTGGGGCGATCGCCTCGAAGTACCGCAACGCGGGGCAGACGTGCGTCTGCGCCAACCGGATCTTTGTGCAGGACGGCATCTACGATCGCTTCGTCGAGCGGTTCATCGCCAGAGTACGCGAGCTGCGCGTCGGCAACGGTATGGACGAAGGGGTGACGATCGGGCCGCTGATCGACGATGCGGCGCGGCAGAAGGTCGAGCGGCACGTGCGCGAGGCGCTGGCGGACGGGGCGACGCTGCTGACTGGCGGCGCGAGCCTGGGCGGGAACTTCTGGGAGCCGACGGTGCTGGGCGACGCGCGGCCGACGATGCTGGTGGCGCGGGAGGAGACGTTCGGGCCGGTGGCGCCGCTGATCCGTTTTGCGGACGAGGCTGAGGCGCTGCGGATGGCCAACAATACGAGCTTCGGACTGGCGGCGTACTTCTACACCCGCGATGTGGGGCGGGTGTTCAGGGTGGCCGAGGGGCTTGAGTATGGTATCGTTGGCGCCAACGACGCGCTGCCATCCACGGCGCAGGCCCCATTTGGTGGCGTGAAGGAGAGCGGGCTGGGACGCGAGGGTGGGCCGAACGGTATCGACGAGTATCTGGATGTGAAGTATCTGTCGCTCGGGATCTAGGATGACGATCTGCCCGGCTGAGCGTCCACCGATAGGCACCGATAGGCACCGATAGGCACCGATACCGGGCAGATCATCCGTTCATCTTCGCGAATGGACGCGAATCCTGGGTAGGGTACGCGCGAAGCCGCAAACCGGTCAGCCGGGCAGCCGGACGCAGCGAGCTACGTCCCTAGGGGATGATGCGGAGGATGTGTCTGAGCTGGGCGGCGAGATCGGCGGTGGCGGCCTCGTCGCCGATGGATGCGTGATGGGCGAGCGAGCCGATGGTGAAGCCGATTTGGTGGGCGAGACGACGCTCAGCGAATCCTTCCCACGCTTCGGATGGGCCGTAGCCGCTGCGGAGCCAATCGAGCCGGACACGCGGGAGTTGGAGTAGCGCGGCGAGATCGACGATCGGGGAGCCTCCCTGAAAATCACCGAAGTCGATCACGCCGGTCAGTGTAAGATCATTGTCGAAGAACAGATGCTCGAGCGTGAGATCGCCGTGCAGCAGGATGGGGATGCGCCATGGAAGGCGGCGCTCGATCGCAGCGAGCGTTTCGAGCAGCCGATCGAACTCGGCGTCGGTGAAGCCGAGGTTCAGCAGGGCTTGGCGCTCGGCGGCGCGGGCGTCCAGATTTGAGACGGCGATGGCTTCGAATGTGGAGAAATCCCATACGCTGCTATGGCGTTTATAGAACCCCTCCACCGCGACGGTGTGGAGCCGGGCGAGCGCGGCACCAGCATGGACGATGCATCGTTCGAGGCTCGTGTCGTCGAGGTTGTCGATCAGCTCGGCGAGCGGGCGGCCCGGGACGGCGCGCTGGATCATGACCTCACGCGCCGCGCCATCGAGGAGTCGTCGTTCGCACAGCAGGACGGTCGGCACAGGGACGCCGGCCGCGCGCGCCGAGTCGATCGCCCAGACTTCGTCCGCCGCGCTGGCCTGGCCGTGGCGGCGGATGCGGACGAACAGTCGATCGTCGGTGGTGAAGACCTGGTAGACTTCGTGGTCATAACCGCGCTCGATCTTGTCGATCGTGCGGATCGGGGCAGGTGTGAGCTCGGCGATGAGCGCCGCGATCTGCGATGGCGGTGTGGCGTATGCGGCGTGTCTGGTGGCGAGATAGTCGCTCATAGGTATGAGTATAGCAACTGCCGGGCGGCGCGCATCGGCCCGTGGCCCGAGTGTGAGCGACAGATGGAGCTGTGGGAGAGAAGCGCGCTATGCATGTGGTGCTGAGCGGGATGTTTTGGGCGCAGCCGAATGTAGGTTCCGGGCAGGTGCTGCGCGGGCTGCTGCGCGGGCTGCGCGAGGTTGCGCCTGAGCTGCGGCTGACGCTAGCGGTGCCGCGCTACCTTGACGGCGATGATGCTGCGGCCGATGGAGCGGCGCTTGCGATGGTCGCGACGCCGTTCGACGGCCGCTCGAAAAACTTCGCCAAGCTGTATTTCGAGCAGATCGCGCTGCCACAATTTGCGCGCGCGGTCAAAGCCGACCTGCTGCACGTGCCGTATTTTGCGCCGCCGTATCGCTCGGCCACCCCGACGGTCGCCACGATCCTCGATGTGATCCCGCTGGTGTT
>JAYUUK010000407.1:0-9077 GCA_043754595.1 Roseiflexaceae bacterium
GCTCGACGCACCTGCAATGGCGCTACCGCATCCTACTGCAGAAATCCGGCGCATTTTTTGGACGCGGCCTCCTGCTGAGGATTCGCCACCAATATCAACCTGCGGGAGAGCCAACTGGGGCAAGCTCAATACCGTCCGCCGCACTGAGGCACGCGGGACACAACAGCACGCGCAGATCGGGGGTATATACTGGACCCCATGAACTGCACACGAGGTTCGCTGAGATAGGGTACACTGACCAGATGAAAAAGACGTACACTTCTGCCTTCAAGGCTCAGGTCGTGCAGGAGCTACTCCGAGAGACAAAGACCATTACACAGCTCGCGGCTGAACATAGCGTCCATCCCAACGTCCTGCGCGATTGGAAGGGAACCGTGCTCAACGGCATGGCAGGCCTGTTCGAGAAGGGCGATTCTGTTGCGGCATTACGCACTGCCTATGACCAACAACTCGAAGATCGCTATGCACAGATCGGGCGCCTCACGACCCAGGTGACCTGGCTCAAAAAAAATCTGGCCTCGACCCTGACAAGGGGTGAGCGGCTGCAGTTGCTCGACCGCCCTGCGACCGCCCTGACGCTTCGTACGCAAGCTGACGTGTTGACGTTGAGCCGACGAAGCCTGTACTACCACCCCGTCCCGCCCACGGCCGAGGAGGTGGCCGTGAAGCATACGATTGACACGATGTATACGGCCCACCCGTCGTATGGGTCGCGGCGCATCGCCGTCATTTTGGAACGTGACCACCAGCTGCTCATCAATCGGAAAGCCGTGCAGCGCCATATGCGTGAGATGGGCATTGCCGGGATGAGTCCTGGCCCCAATCTGAGCCGACGCAACCTGGAACATCGGGTTTACCCCTATCTGCTGCGCAATGTGGTTGCAACACAACCAAACCACGCGTGGGCCATTGACAGCACCTCCATTCGCTTGGTGACGGGATGGATGTACTTGGTCGCGGTGCTGGATCTCTACTCACGCTACGTCGTGAGTTGGGCACTGGACGATACGCTCGAACAGCCCTTCGTGCTGGATGCGGTGCAGCGCGCATTGGCCGTGGCGACACCACAGATTTGGAATAGCGATCAGGGAGCCATTTCACCAGCCCGCACTATACCCGCCTGCTGGATGCGGCGGACGTCCAAATCAGTATGGACGGCAAGGGCCGCGCCCTCGACACCATCTTTATTGAGCGGCTTTGGCGCTCGGTCACGTACGAAGAGGTCTATCTCACCGAGTATCGCGCACCACGTGAGGCTCGCAGCGGTCTCGGGCGCTATCTCGCGCACTACAACGATGATCGTCCGCATTCGGCCCTGGACTATCAAACGCCCGCAGCGGTCTATTGGCGAAAGGAGCAGGCCCCGCGACGGCATAATCCTGGGCTACCTTCGCACACGCGCGTGTGCCGAAGTGCGTAGCACTGTCAAGGGTTTGTTGGACAAGGCTCGATTTGACACACGGATAATTGGCGTATTACGTGTGCTTGACAAAGGGTCCACTATACACCGTCACCAAGCCAGCGCGCCGCGCGCTGCAAGATACCCATCTGCGGCGCGGGATCCGTCGCTAGCACGGTGCGCGCGTGGGGGGCTGGCAGCCGGATGCGCGCCAGGCGGTGCTCTGGCGATTGCTCCCGCACGTCGGCCTGAAGCTGCGTCAGCGTTTCGTAGGTCAGCTGAAGCAGCACCTGTTCGCTCAGGTACGTGTCGCCAACCGTCACCAACGGATAGACCAACACGCTTGCCGTATTGCCGTGCGCGAGCGGCCCGGCGGGAAGGTGCAGCTGTGGCCAGGTCTGCGATTGGCCATCGGTCGACGGAAAGGCACGCGGCACACAGCGCGTTACAGCATCGAGAAAATCGAGCCGAGCGCAGACCAGATCAGCATGTTGCTCGATCGGGACGAAGCGTAGCTCATCGACGGTCGATCGAAGCACCCCAAACACGGTGAGCACGAGCGTCATCGGCGGATTGATGGCGCGCGCGCTCGCATCCTGGTGGGCGGCGTCGAGCCGCGCCACGATCATCTGTTCCGCCACGACGGTACGGACGGCCTCGCGGCGATGGACGCGGGCGCGAAGGATCTGCGATCTGAGCTGCGCCGTGAGATGATCGCTTGCATCGATCGGCACACAGTCGATCGCCCCGCCAAGACAGGCGAACGTCGCAAACGTTCGTGCCTGACGTGTGCGCGGATCGCAAAGACACAGCAGATCGATCAATCGATCGGCGACGCGCAGCGTTGGATGGTGCGGCGATGGCTGAAGTTGGATGTAGGGTGGCCAGACGATAGCGCTCATACGGTGCAGTATACACAATCGTCGCAACTGCTGCCTGCGCGCCACGCCCGCCCATCAGGTCAATGTTGGCATGCCGTAGTTGACATTGCGCCATGTCTCAACTATAATTTTGTTAAGGCTAAATCACTACACGGTATGAAAGGTCAGTATGCAACGTCCCAGACGTATCAGCCGCCGCGCATTTTTTGGCGGGGTCGGCGCGCTTAGTTTGGCCGGGTGTGCCGCCACGCTGTCGCAGACGGCAGCGCCGGATGTTGGTCAACGCGTCGCGCCGCCGCAGCCGATGCCGGGCATGGCTGGCCACACAATGGTCGACATGGCGGCGAACTATGGCAATATGGTTGCTGGCGATGTCGATCCCGCGGCCAATGGGTTTGATCCGAGTGCGATCCTCACCGACTTCGACTACGGCGAGGTGAGCACGCTCCCGAGCGGCCAGACGCTCCGCTCATACACCATTCATGCGATCAATAAGCTGATCGAGATCGCTCCAGGGGTGACCTTCCCGGCATGGACCTACAACGGGCGGGTGCCAGGGCCGACGCTCCGCTGCACCGCAGGCGATCGGGTGCGCGTGACCTTCACCAACGGTAGCGACCACCCACACTCGATCCATTTCCACGGCTTCCACGCCGCTGCGATGGATGGCGTCGAGCCGGTGCCTTCTGGTGGGCGCTTTGTCTACGAGTTCGACGCCGCACCGTTTGGGCTGCATGTGTACCATTGCCACACGACGCCGTTTCTGCGCCATATTCATAAAGGGCTGTACGGTACGTTCATCATCGACCCGCCAACGCCGCGCCCGCAGGCCAAAGAATTGGTCATGGTGATGAACGCCTTCGACACCAACTTCGATGGCGGCAACGAGGTCTATGCAGTCAATACGGTGGCATTTCACTTCACCAAGCATCCTATTTCGCTAACCACCGGCGAGCTGGTGCGCGTCTATCTTTCCAATTTCACCGAATTCGACCTGATCAACTCGTTCCATATCCACGCCAATCTGTTCCAGCTCTACCGCACCGGCACGCGGCTCGAAGCGGACGAATACACCGACCTGGTCATGTTGTGTCAGGCCGAGCGGCACATTTTGGAATTTCGCTATGACCGGCCGGGTGCGTATATGTTTCACGCCCATCAGAGCGAATTCAACCAGCTCGGCTGGATGGGCGTCTTTGAGGTGAGCGATCAGGGCATCGCGAGCGAACCATTTCAGATCGCCGCGCGGATGGGGTTCTGCGCATTGCCAGGAGGGGGATAGCACGATGACCGACACACCACAGAAGCTCGATGATTCGCGTTCGCCACAGCGGCTGGGGTGGCAGACGGTACTGTTGGCGCTGCTCCCGCTCTTGCTCCTTGGCGGATTGCTTGCCATGCTGGTGGTCAGCGGTTCGGGGCTCGGGCAGCGACAGGCTCCGCCGATCGAGGAGCTGACGATCGACCGCATCACCCTTCCCGCACGGGATATGCTGGTGGTCGACGTGACCAATGGCGGCGTCGACGCGGTGACGATCGCGCAGGTGATCGTCGACGACGCCTATTGGGATTTCGCCATCGCGCCAGGGCCAGTGGTGCCGCGTCTGGGACGTGCGACGATCACGATCCCCTATCCCTGGGTGCAGGACGAGGCACACATCATCACGCTGTTGAGCAGCAACGGCGTTGCGTTCGCCGGCGATGTTGGCGTGGCCACGCTGACGCCCGCGCCGACGTGGGAGACGGTCTGGCGCTACGCCGTGCTCGGGATCTACGTCGGCTTCATTCCGGTCGGGCTCGGTCTATTATGGTACCCATTCTTGCGTCGTCTCGGGCGCGGCGGCATACAGGTCGTGCTGAGTCTGACGGTCGGCCTCCTGGTGTTTCTGCTGTTCGATACGCTGGCCGAAGCACTTGCGATTATCGCACGCACCGCCGGGGTGTTTGGCGGCGGGCCGCTGGTGCTGTTGGTGGCGCTGCTGACAAGCCTCGCGCTGACGGCACTCGGTGGCGGGCGCAAGGGCCGGACGATCAGCCGACTCGGCGTATCGTACCGCATCGCGTTGGGCATCGGGCTGCACAATCTCGGCGAAGGGCTAGCGATCGGGGCGGCATTCGCGTTCGGGCAGGCGGCGCTCGGCACGTTTCTCGTCATCGGCTTCACGCTGCACAATATCACCGAGGGCGTCGGGATCGCCGCGCCGATCGCCCGCGAACGACCGCCGCTCTGGCATTTCATAGCACTCGCGGCGCTCGCCGGATTACCGGCCGTCCTCGGGGTCTGGATCGGCGGGTTTGTTGCGAACACCCTGGCCACCGCCATCTTTTTCGCGCTCGGTGCCGGCGCGATCGCGCAGGTCATCTACGAGGTGGGCAAGCTGCTCGTGCGGCAGAGCCGTGAAGAGCAAGTTTCGATACTCTCGCCCGGTGTTTTTGGCGGGCTAGCTGCGGGCATCGCGATCATGTACGCGACGGCGCTGCTGGTTGCGGCCTGATAGGGAACGCCACGCGCGCTATCGCTCGGCGCGCGATGGCGGCGAGGGGTTATGCGCTCGTCGCGACGCGCTGGTGTGCTGGCAATCGCAGCGCCAGCACGCCCATCACCGCCGCGACGATCGCCGCGACACCGTAGGCTGCCGCGTAGCCCGCGATGCCGCCGATGCTGCGTGCGATGCTCCCGAGGGTGGCGACGACCAGCAGATTGCCGATGCTCGTGCCGAGAGTGATCATCCCCTGCGCCGTGGCACGGTCTGTGGCATCGGTGCGCTCCAAGACCACGACCCGCAGCGCGCCGTTCACCACCGCGCCGACGCCTGCACCGAGCAGACAACTCGCAGGCCCGGCGATCCACACGCTTGCTGATGCGAGCGCCAGCCCCGCCGAGGCCAGCGCGAGCGATCCAAACCCGGCCAGCAGCACGCCACGCGCGCCTATCCGGCTCAACCATTGTCCTGCGAGCGGGGCGGCAACCGACGAGGTGAGCACCAGCGGGATAAGTAGCACACCAGCACGCTCGGCGGGGATGGCAAACGCCAGCGCGCCGAGTGCAGCGACGAAGATCACGTTACCCATCCCAAACCCTGCGCCGATACCCACCAGATAGGTTACAGCGAGCGTGCGGTCAGCGAACAGTCGAAGCGGAACCAATGGCGCGATTGCGCGGCGTTCCACGGCGATGAAGAGCAGCAGCCCGATACTGGCCGCGCCGAGCAGCCACGGCCAAAGCAGCGCGCCGAGCAGACGATCGAGCGCCTGATTGATGCCGAGCATCAGACAGACCAGCAGTGCGCCGCCAAGCAGCGTTCCCAGAAAGTCGAGCGGCGCTGTCGCGGCGCTCCGGCTCTGCGGCAGCCGTGTCCAGCCGAGGACGATGACGAACAGCGCGATGGGCAGATTGATCAAAAACAGCCACGGCCAACTCGTGATGGTCAACACTGCGGTGGCGAGGAGCGGACCAACCAAAAATGCCATGCCAAACGTCGCGCCGATCAGGCCAAGCGCGCGCCCACGCTGCGCTGGTGGGAACGTATCGGCCACGACTGCGCTCGCCGCTGGCGTGATACCGCCCGCGCCGATGCCTTGCACTGCTCGCCCAAGCAACAGTATCCCCAACGTTGGAGCCGCAGCGACGAGGAGCGAGCCGATGGCGAAGAGGCCGACTCACAGCAAATACACCCGCCGTCGGCCGTAGCGGTCGCTCGCGCTGGACAGCGGCGCCGTGC
Organism: Roseiflexaceae bacterium; assembly: GCA_043754595.1. Classification (GTDB taxonomy): domain Bacteria; phylum Chloroflexota; class Chloroflexia; order Chloroflexales; family Roseiflexaceae; genus JAYUUK01. The sequence continues at coordinate 6,003 of JAYUUK010000407.1, forward strand.
TCGTCAGCGAGCATAGGCTATAGATCAGCACAACGAGCGAGATGGTGACGGTATCAGCGCCGAACTGCCGTTGGAGCACCGGCAGGGCGGGCGCGACGATCGCCACATCGAGGGCGGCCATAAACACGCCGAGAAACAGTACCACAAGCGCTGCGCGTGTACCTAATCGATCTTCTCGGCCTTCAGATCTGACGACCATGACGCTCCTTGTCGGGTTTCTCTTTGGCGGTGCCTTATGGTACTGGCGTCGGTACATCCAGGGCCAGCTCAGGCGTCGGCACGTCGACGGCCGGGTCGGGCGTTGGCGAGGGCAGTGGCTTGCCGTCTGGACCGAGATCGGCGGGATTGACGACAAAAATGTTCGGCCATGAACGGAAGCGGGTCCGAAACAGTTCTGGCGCGAGCGCCACGCCGTCTTTGCGCACGATACGGAACAGATCGATCGTCATGCCACCGCGCGCGCGGTCGCTCTGGCGCGGGGTACCGCTCGGCTGCTGCCGGTCGGCGATATACACCGGCTCACGTGGGGCCGACACGCGATTATAGACTCGATAATCTGCAATTTCGACGCTGCGGTCAAGTTTGGGACCGTAGAGCCGAACGCGCGCGGTGGCGCGTCGCCGATCGACACTGGTCTGGATCAGCATCCAGGACGGGGTATCGTTGACGAAGCGCAAATCAGGCCCGCCGCCGGTGAAGATCGCCGCGTCGAGCCCTGCCCCGTCGCCCGCCGGACCGAGGCCGTAGCGATCGTACCAGTTGATATAAAACGAGTGGCTGGTGCGCTCGGTGATCGGTAGACCGCCCCAGAATGCCGCGCGAAAAAACGTTGTGGAAACCTGACAGATCCCGCCGCCAAACTCGCGCTGCGTCCGGTTGTCGAGAATAACCGATCCTTGGACAAAGCCATTGGCGGCATTGATCGCACCGACATGCGTATTGAACGAGAATTCTTCGCCTGGTGCGAGCAGCAGGCCATCGAACTTTTCCATGCCCGTGACAATATTGGTTATGCGATAGGCCGCCGAGCCGCGAAAATCGCTTACCCCCTCGTCGACGAGCGCCTCGATGCCCAGCCCGGTCAGATCGGCCGGCCCGATCGGCGGGACGGCGGCTAGCGCGAGCGCGACCGTTCGCGACTCGCCCTCGAACGCAGCGCGTACAGTGGTGCGTGCCGCGTCGACGTCCAATCGACGCCCTGGCGTGCCCGGGCGCGCGATCGTCAATGCCCCAGCCTGCCAGCGGACGCGCGGGTAACTCGCCGGCACAGCAGTGGCCTCAGCAAGCGCCGTCAATGTCGGAACGACAGCAGAGTCATCGAGTGTGGCATGCCAGCCGGCGTCGTCGCGCGCGAGCGTGATCCACTCCGCGATGCTCGCGCGATCCCACGTGTGGGATTGCTCGCCGACCGTCATGGTCACCGGCGCAGTGAGCCAGCGGATGACAGTGGCCTCCACCATCCGCGCCGAGCTATCATCGATGGATGGAGCGATGAGACGGAACACGATTGGTATGGGTTGCTGACCGCCTGCCAACGCCGCGTCTGCGATCGCATCTGCGGTCGCGTCGCGGATCACGGCGCGCCCATCACGCGCCGGCGTGCGCTGCACCTGCGTCCCCGCGAGCGCGACGACCGCATCGCTCGCGGGGGCATCGATCTCATTCGCGAGGCCAGCGACATATGCCGCGAGCCGTGTCCGATCGATCGTGGGTGCGAGCGCAATGTCGACTGGCTGGACCTGATCGACGGTGCGGGCCGCAAGTTCGCGTGCGCCGCCGCTCCGACCAACGACGTAGGCGCGTTCGATCGCCCCCGGCACATCGATGGCGAGACCGATGTCTGCCGCCGCTGGCGTGTGGCGGCGCGTCCCATCGGTGATGATGACCGGGGCGGCGAGGTGCAGCGCATAGCGGGCATCGAGCCGCTGCTGTGCTGCGGCACGGCGGAGCCCGCCCACATCCACGCCATCGATGGTGACGCCCGGCGCGATCGCCTCGCCAAGATACCAATCGAGACGCTCGCGCACGCCACCCGCGATCGCCGCGACCGCCAGCAGCACCAGAAGGCCAATGAGCGGCCACCGGCTGCGTCGTCTCGGCCGATTGCGGCTCGCACGCGCCGACCTGTAGGTCATATCAATCATGTGGCGATCCTCCCGCCTGCACGAGCGACACAGTGCCCAGCCGCAAGTGGGCGCGCCCTGTGTCACGATGATCTGCTACCGAAAAGAGCAAGAAGAAGCGCACGCGGCCGCGCCGCGTCCTCACCGCGTCTGCCCGAGCTGCGGTTCGAGCCGATAGCCGAGCAGCCGCAACGCGTTGAGCACCACGACGATCGTGCTGCCCTCGTGGAGCACCACCGCGCCGCTCAGCTGGATCAGCCCAAACACCGAGGTCACCAGCAGCAGCCCGATGACCCCGAGCGCGATCCCCACATTTTGCCGAATAATCGTTCGCGCCGCTCGGCTCAGTCCCACCGCAAATGGCAGCTTCGACAGGTTATCGCCCATCAGCGCCACATCGGCGGTTTCCAGCGCCACCGCCGTGCCAGCCCCGCCCATGGCGATGCCCACGGTTGCGGCCGCTAGCGCCGGCGCGTCGTTGACGCCATCGCCGATCATCGCGATGCCGTCGCCCACACGCTCGCGCACGATCGTCAGCTTGTCATCGGGCAGCAATTCGGCGCGCACATCGGTCACCCCAAGCGCTGCGCCAACTCGGTTGGCCACCTGCCGATTGTCGCCGGTGAGCATCAGCACGTCGCGGATGCCGAGGCTGCGCAATCGTGCGATCACCGCAGCGGCGTCGGCGCGCGGCACATCGGCCAGCCCGATGACGCCGAGGAACTGCCCAGCGCGGCTGACCACCATCGTCGTCCGTCCGTCGGCTTCGAGGCGCTCGACCGTCGCAGCGATACGGGCATCCCTGGGGTGACCATCGGTCTCGTCGAACAGCTTGATGCTCCCCACCAGCACGTCCTCGCCATCGATCGCGCTCCGCACGCCACGCCCCGGCATATTGACGAGCGGTGCGCTCGCCGGGAGCGCGAGCTGCTGCTCCTGCGCTGCGCGCACC
>JAYUUK010000408.1:0-3041 GCA_043754595.1 Roseiflexaceae bacterium
GCCGGCGACCCAAACGTCGTGCTGCAGTATGGGCAGCAGCCTGGCTACCCACGGCTGCGGCAGCTGCTGGCGGCCGAGTACGGCACAGAGCCGGCCAACGTCCTGATTGGCAACGGCTCGCTCCAGCTCCAGGATCTGGTGGCGGCGCATCTGATCCGCCCAGGGATGACCGTGCTGACCGAGCAGCCGAGCTACGACCGCAGCATCCAGACATTTCGGCGGCGCGGCGCCAAGGTCATCGGCATCCCACTCGAGCGCGACGGCGTGGACATGGCGCGCTTCGAGGCCGAGGTCGCGCGGCAGGTACCGGCCTTCTTCTACATGGTGCCCGATTTCCAGAACCCGGCCGGCGTCACCACCTCGCTTGAGAAGCGGCGGCGAATCCTGGAGCTCGCCGCGCGCCACGGCTTCTGGGTGCTCGAAGACGTGCCGTACCGCAAGCTGCGCTACCGCGGCGACGACGTGCCGATGCTGCGCGAGATCGACGCGAGCCACGTGATGACCATGAGCTCGTTCAGCAAGCTGCTCAGCCCAGGGATGCGGGTGGGCTTCATGCTTGCCCCGGCCGAGCTGATCGCCGCCGTCACCAAGGAGGGCGAGAGCACCTACCTGTCGCCGGTGCTACCGACGCAGGCTGCCGTGGCCGAGTACATGGCGCGCGGCTGGCTCCAGCCAAACATCGATGCGCTCAAGGCGCTGTACGCCCCGCGCTGGGCGGCCATGAACGCCGCGATCCGCACCCACCTGGAGGTAGACGTGGCCGAGAGCGACGGCGGCTTCTTCGCCAGCGTCACGCTGCCACAGGACGCCAACGCCGCCGGCCTCATCGAGCGCGCCAAGGGCGTCGGGCTGATCCTGACGCCTGGATCGGCGTTCTTCGCCGACCCCGACGTGGGCGCTGTGCCTGACGGCGAGCGCTTCGTGCGGCTGCCGTTCTGCGCCGTGACCGAGGCCCAGATCGACGAGGGCGTGCGGCGACTGGCCAGCCTGCTCTAGGGCCTGCCGCGAGCGCGGGCCAGCGACGATCGGGCGCAGGGCGGATTTGCAAAATCGGCAAAATATGCTATGATGCCGTGCGTCGGGCCTCTAGCTCAATGGTAGAGCAGTTGACTCTTAATCAATTGGTTCAGGGTTCGATCCCCTGGGGGCCCACCACTAGATAGCGCATCAGGACGCGGAATCTCTCACGAGGCTCCGCGTTTTTTGTTGCGGTTGTTCAGAGATGTACTGCATTCCTATCGGACTAAAAAGGGAACGTCTCGGGGCTGCGCCCCCACACCCCCGCGCTGCGCTTCGCGCGTGGACAACGCACGTAGGATTGCTATACCCGCGAGAATAACACGCATCCACAGCGCGGCACGGTGAGTGCGACGGCGCGGAATGACACCGGGCAGTATCTGGACGCGACCGGGCTGTTGTTTAATAATGCGCGCTACGACGACAGCGCAGACACGATCGTGCTGGGTGCGCCGAGTCTGACGCTCGACGCGGTCGCGGCAGCGCCGGGCCAGGCGACCCGCAGCAGCTTAATCGCGACATCTCGGCGCTGCATGCCAATGAATCACCTCCAATGCATGAGCCTAATCATCGATCACAACCATGGCCGCTCGTGAGTCCGTTGCGCAGCACGTCGGCCATGCTCGCCGCTGCGGTGGCTGTGCTCGCCACCGTGCTGTGGATCGCGCTCGTGCCGATTCTGCCGGAAGATTTCTGGTGGCATCTCAAGCTTGGCGCGATCATCGCGACGCAGGGGCTGCCGCACACCAACATGTTCGGCTGGTCGCTTCCCGCCGAGACACCCTATCGCTCCAGCGCCTGGCTCGCTGAGCTGCTGCTCTTCGCGCTCCATGCTGCGGGCGGCCTGCCGCTGGTACTGCTCGCGCGCACGCTCCTCGGGCTCGTCGCCTTCGGGCTCGTCGCCCACACCGCATACCGCCGCAGTCGCTCGTGGTGGCTGGCGGCGCTCGCTGTGGCGTGCGCCGGGATCATCGCCAGCTCCAACGTCAGCGTCCGTCCGCAGCTGTTCGCCTGGCCGCTGTGCGCCTGGCCGCTGTGCGCTGGGCTCGCCGCGCTGCCCGGTGCGCTGCCCGGTGCAGACCCGGCCCGCTGTCGCTGGCTGGTTGGCGGGATCGTGCTCATCACGGCGCTGTGGGTCAACCTGCACGGGACGTTCGTGCTCGCGCTGCTGCTCGTCGGCGGTCGGCGAACGCGCCGCGCTCCAGTCTGGGTTCAGGTAGCGGAGAGTTAGGACCGCATCAGGCGGTCAAGCTTGAGCGCTTCGCGTATGTTACCGCTTAGGCGCATCCGGCCAGTCGCCATACCAGCTATCGGATGCAGCTGGCCGAACACGAGGCGGGCAAAGTCCGTGCTGCTGAGGCTGATGGTGAAGTCTGCTTGGATCTGATACTCGTCTGGGCCTCCGGCGAGCCAGCCGCCGCCATCCGGGCTACGCAGATCCAGGGTGTATGCATCGCCGGTGTCGCTGAAGGTGAAACTGTAACCGCGTTGAATCTGGGCCATCGCCTCGGGTGTCGCTGGAGCGGTCGCGGTGGCTTGCGCTTCGGCCACCGTGCGTAGTCCCGGTTGGCGCACGTGGCATCACTATCTCATCAGTTTTGCGAGGGATAATCGAACCACATGCTCGATTTCGTTCGCGTTCATTGCTGTAAAACGATTTCCATCAAATAATTATCTTTTGGGATGAGAATGACACATGTATCCGATCCCCGTGCGTCGCAGTCGACCGATGAAAAGAGTGGCAGATTGAGGCGCTCGTAGTGGGGATATGACGTGCTAAATCCATGGTCATGAAGACTCCATTGTAAACGCCATAATCCAACCGCCGCCCCAAGATCTGTCCGGTAAACAAGAATAGATTGCTCAAGCCGCGATCCAAGTCCATGGAAATCGCGTATTGCAAAACCAAGCTCATTGAGATAAAGGCCAACAAGATCATAGTTATACTGCTCGATGGTCCCCACCCGCCACTCACTCCCAAGATCCTGCGCGGTGAGCACTTTGCGCGCGACGCCTGCTGCGAG
>JAYUUK010000409.1:0-9073 GCA_043754595.1 Roseiflexaceae bacterium
GGTGACAAGTTCGCGCATTGACGAAAATCCCATGGTAAAATGATACGCGAGCACACGCACAAAAGTAAGCCACGAATGTTTTTCATTATAATGCTTCACGCGATTCTGCTCAATATCCGTCAATATCGGTAGCGCTGGTGCGATTATTCGATCAAATGCTATCATGGCGGCTCTCATTTCTTTCGTAATGTGTTTTTTCAGATATACATCGATAGAATAGCATAAAAATAAAAATGGCGCAAATCGTTGTAGACACTATTGGATTTTTTAGTATTTTTACCCCAGAATAGCACGAACAACACATATGTTGGTGCATGAGGCCGCACCGTTGCTCCTGGCGCTTGAGCACGCCCTGAAAATCGTGGTGACACGCGGGGCGTCACCTGACTGCTCTGTGTGCATGCATGGCGGCGTTTGACATGAGACCCAAGAACTGGTCACGTCAACATGTGAGATTCCCCGGATTTTGCCTTGGCTTCACGCCAAGCCGTCACGAACATCTGCGGGGCGAGGTCGCCTAGGCTGCTGTGTGGTCGAAGCGTGTTGTACTCGTTCCGAAAAGCGCTGTGGCACCCGCAGCCCCCGCGGCCCGGAAGCGTGCATCGCAGTCAGCGCCACCCGGGCGACGTGCCACGTGCGGCGGTGCGGTCTCGGCTAGCGCCTGCGCTGGGCGGCTGTATGTTGATGATAATGTCGAGAGGACGGCGAATATGATGATCTCGACGATCCTCGGCGCGCTGCTATGCGGTGGCGGTTTGCTCGGTGTGCTGCTGCTGCTGCTCAGCATGCTGTGGCCGAAGGCGCGCGTTGGGCCGGCGATAAACTCCGCGCCGGCGATAAACTCCGCACCGGCGATAAACTCTGCACCGGCGATGAGTCGGTCCAGCGGCCGAAGGCGCGCGTTGCGCCGCCCGAGCGGCGCGCGCCGGACGAAACACTCGCCCGACCGCTTCCCGCCGCGCCGCGCGCCTTCTCCCAGCGCGCCGCAGCGCGCGGCCTCGGCCGATCTGCCGTATGTGCTGACTGCGCAGCTGCTAAGCACGGCGGAGCAGGATTTTCTGCGGGCGCTCACGCAGGCCACGCCCAGCCACCTGACGATCTATCCCCAGGTGCGGTTGGCGGGGCTCGTCCACGTCGCGCCGGCCCGACGCACCGACTACGCGACATTCAATCGGATCGCGGCCAAGACCGTCGATTTTGTGCTGTGCGACGCCGCAACCACCGCGCCGCGCCTGGTCGTCGAGCTCGATGACTCGTCGCACCACTGCGCAGACCGCCGCGCCCGCGATGAGTTCGTCGACGCGGTGCTGGCCAGCGTCGGCCTGCCGATCCTGCACGTGCCGTGGGCTCGCAGCTACGATGTCGCACGGTTGGCACGCTCCATCAACGCCGCGCTCGATGCGGCAGCGCAGCCCGCCGCACCCGCTCTCCCGGATCTGCGCGTCGCGCCGGTCGGCCTCGCGCCAGTGGCCGCCCCGGCGATGGCTCAGCGCTACGTCTGCGGCGCGTGTCAGTTCGCCATCGGCCGCGATGCTGCGTTCTGCCCCAGCTGCGGCACCGCGCTCGCCTTGCCGCGCTGAGCGGGCAGCGCCGACACCCTGCGCCGCCCGGTGGGCATCCATGACGGCGCGGCGGTTGTCGCTTGATGCAGCGACGCGGCGCGAGCGCGGCACGGATGCTGCCCGCTTAATATGGAAGTATGCTCGCTGGCGTCAATGATGATAACACGGGACTGCGCTCGCCACACGATCGAGCAGCGTGGTGAGATGAAACGGCTTCTCAAGAAAGGTCAGCCCGGTGGCGATCGGAATGCGCACCCTATCATGCCCATTCGTGCCCATCAGCAGGATCGCCACGTCTGTGCGCGCCAGCGCCTGGAGCGCAGCGAGCACCGGTGCGCTCCGCAGATCCACCGAGTGGACATCGAGCAGCAGCAGCGCTGGTAGCGCACGCTCGAGGGCCGCGATTGTTTGTGCCCCATTCACTACCCGCGTGACACTATAGCCCTCGTCGTGCAGTACCTCGATCAGAAGCTCGCCGATCGAGTCGTGGCGCTCAACAACCAGAATGATGGCTCTATCGTCCATACATAGCTCTCGTGTGCATCCTACCGATCTGCCGGCTGCGGCGCTCGGGGGGGCGTAATGCGACTGGCCGCCGATCGTGGGCAGCGCTGGCGCAGTTGCCAGCGAGATCAAAACCCACCCTGCGGCACGTACGCAGCGCTGCCCGTGGCGTTCACGCGCACCGAGCTCAGCAGCGCACCGCGCAGCGCTTCGAGCGAGAAGGGCTTTTCGAGCACCGCGACGAGCCGCAGGCGCTGCTCCCGGATCCGCTCGCTGAGCAGTGGCGGGATCGCGCCGCTCATCAGCACGATCCCCAGATCGGGCACCACCCGCTGGATCATCAGCGCGGCATCCACGCCATTGATCAGCGGCATCTGGACATCCAGCAGCGCACAGGCGAGGCTACACTGATGGGTGCGAGCCACCTCGATGGCGGCCGCGCCATCGTTGACGACGATCGGAACGAGATCGAGGCTGACGATCACGCGCGCCGTCAGCGTGAGGATAGTATTTTCATCATCGGCCACCAGCACAGCTCGGCGCTCGGCGCTGGACGTCTCTTCGCGCAGTCTCATCATTGTGATATTCTCCACACCAATGCACCGCATGGTGTGCATTGCCACATGTGGCGCCGCAACGCTGCTGTTGGTGCGCCGATTTCAGTTCGCCGATTCACAATGAGCCACTATAGTAATCCTACGTGCGTTGTCCACGCGCGAAGCGCAGCGCGGGGGTTTGGGGGCCGGGTACCCTCTGGGTGTCCCCGAGATCTCCCCCTTTCCTACGCTGATAGTATTGTTCTAGGTTGCGGTTAGGAAGATAGATACATCACAATCATACTCGGCCACCGAGCGGCGAGGAAGTGGGGAAGACGGAGCATCGGTGTCCGGATTTCCCTGACACGGGCGGGCGGGGCCGCGCCGCCACCTCACGACAGGCGTCGGCGGTCAGCCGGCGCGCAGCCAGCCGCGCTCCAGGGCATAGCGGACCAAGGCGGCGCGGCTCTCCAGCCCGAGCTTCTCCATCGCGCGCGCCCGGTAGGTCTCTACCGTCTTGATGCTCAGGCTGAGCTGGGCGGCGATCTCTTTGTTGCTGTAGCCCTTCGCCACCCCCTGAACCACCTCGGCCTCGCGCTCGCTCAGATCGGCCCCGAGCAGCGCAGTCACCGCCGCCGGCCGCCGCACATAGCGCGCGACGACGTGCTCCGCCATCGAGGGCTCGAGATAGACGCCGCCGCTACCCACCACCTGGATCGCATGGATCAGCGAGTCGGCCGCCGTGTGCTTGAGAATATAGCCAGAGGCTCCGACCGCGAGCGTCTGGCGCAGGTAGGTTGCATCATCGTGGACGCTGAGGATGAGCACCCGGACCGCCGGGCACGTCCGTTTGATCTGCTCGGTGGCTTGGATGCCGTGCATCCCCGGCATCGTGATATCCATAATGACCACATCGGGCGCATCGGAGAGCACACGCTCGCACGCCTCCGCGCCATCGCTCGCCTCGCCGATCACCCGCATCGTCGGCTGGGCATTGATCAGCGTCTTCAGCCCCTCACGCACGATGAGGTGATCGTCAACCAGAAAGATCCGCAACATCAGGTGGCCTCCAGTGCCGCGAGCTGGGCGTCGTGCGGGAGGCGGATGAAGATGCTCGTCCCGCTGCCCGGTGCCGATTCGATCGTGAGCGTGCCGCCGAGCTGCGCGACCCGCTCGTCCATCCCGAGCAACCCCAGCCGCTCCTCGACCGCCACCTCCAGGCGGGCCGCCACATCGAACCCCACACCATCGTCCTCAAGGATCATGCGCACCTCGTCGATCTGGTGCTCGATGATGACGCTGACCGTGGTGGCGCTGGCGTGTTTGAGCACATTGGTCAGCGCCTCCTGCACCAGCCGATACAGCGTCGTCTCGATCGCGAGCGGCAGGTTCACGGTATCGAGCCCGCTGATCTGCATATCCACCGCGACCAGCGCGCGGGCGCTCCACTGCTCCACATAGTGGGTCAGCGTGGCCGAAAGCCCCAGATCATCGAGCGCCGGAGGACGCAGCTGCAGCGCGAGCGTCCGCACTTCCTGCCCGATCTGGGTCGCGAGCTCCTGGAGCTGACCCACCCGCTCCGCCGCCGGCGGCTGTGCGCCCTCGTTCTGGAGCGCCTTCAGGCCGAGGATGAGCCCGGCCAGATCCTGGCCAAGCTGGTCATGGAGCTCGCGCGCGATGCGGCGGCGCTCCTCTTCCTGCGCCGTGACGAGCTGCAGCAGCAGCTGCTGGCGCACTACCTCCGAGCGCCGGTGATCGGCGATCTCCGCCTGCAGCGACACATTCACAACAGCAAGCTCGTGCGTGCGCTCTTCCACCCGCCGCTCAAGCGCATCGCGCGCCTCCGCCACAACGCTGGCAGCGTGCCGGATCTCGGTGACATCGGCGATGGTCAGCAGGATCAGCGGCGCTGTGTCCCGCACCTGCACCATGGAGCTCGCCTGCAGCCGTATCGCTCGGCGGCCAAGGTTGGGAAAGGTTCGGGCGATCTCAAGATCCAGCGGCGACATCGGCAGGTTCATGTTCAGCCTGGCCCGCAGCTGAGGGTCATCCCACGCCCCATCGAGGAGATCGTAGATCGAGCGCCGATCGGTCTCGCCCGCCGTCACGCGAAAATGTTGATAGTAGGCCGGGTTTGCCGAGCGTACCGACAGATCGGCATCGAGGATGAGCAGCGGCTCGATGACGTTTGCGACGATCTGCTCGGCGTACAGCCGTGCCGCCTGCATCTCGTGCAGCAGCACCTCCCGGCTCTCCTCCGCCCGCTTCAGGTTGGTGATATCGGTGAATGTGATGACGACGCCATCGATGATGTTCGCAAGCGTCCGGTAGGGCCGTATTCGCATCATCCACCACGCCTCAGGCTCGGGCCGATGGATGGCCTCCTCGTGGGGGATGAGCGAGTGCAGCACGCCCGTCACCAGTGCCAGGAGATCGCCGCTGTGGAATCGAGGGGCAATATCGGTGATCGGCCGCCCGATATCCAGCGCCATCAGCCGAAAGACCTCGATCGCCGCCGGTGTGAAGCGCGCGATCCGCCCATCAGCGCGGAGGAAGATCGCCGGGATCTGGGTGCTGGCAAACAGGTTGGCGATATCGCCATTGACCCGATCCAGCTCATCAATCTTGCGGCTCAGCTCGGCGTTGACGGTTTGCAGCTCCTCATTGATCGATTGGATCTCCTCCTTCGAGGTCTGGAGCTCCTCATTGGCCGATTGGATCTCCTCGTTGAACGAAAGCAACTCCTCGTTGGCCGTCGTGAGATCGATGTTCGTCTCCTGGAGATCGACGATCGTTGTCTCCAGCTCGGCGCGGGTGGTGCGAAGCTCGTCCGCCAACTGCTCGCTTATGTTGATCTCAGGCTGCCCTTCCCCATCGCCCACCGGCCGTTGCCCCGGGCCAACCTCTTGGAAAATGATCATCAGCAGGCCGTGCGTCTGGCCAAAATCGGCCAGCGGCCGTACGATCAGGGCGATCTGCTGCGGGCCGGCAGGGGCAGCGATCGTCACATCGACGCGACTCTCGACCAGGGTGTGCCGCGCGTTGCGCAGCGCGCTCTGCAGCGCCGGCCGGATCTCGGAGCGCACCATCGCCAGGATATCCAGGTTCGCCACGCCCGCCGCCGGATCGAGATACACGCCGGTGCGGCCAAAGAAATGCACGATACCTCCGCCCGCATCGACGACGACCGCCGGGGAGACGTAGTCGTGCAGCATGATGCGTTCGAGCGTCGTGCCGAGATCGGGCGGGTCTGATGGCGACGCGCGGCGAGGAATAGTCGCCATCTTGACCGATCGGCGGCTTGGCGCCGTCAGCGGGAAGGGGACAGCGGCGCGGGTGAGCAGCTCATTGCGCTGAAAGATCCGGTGGGCGGGAGCCACTGGCCGAAACAGCTCCGGATAGGCGGCGACATTCTCTGCCGAACCGAGGAACAGGCTCCCGCCCGATCTGAGCGCGTAGTGCAGCAGCGGGACGAGCTGCTGCTGGAGATCGGCGGCGAAGTAGATCATGAGATTACGGCACACAATCAGATCCATCCGCGCGAAGGGCGGGTCGCTGATCAGATTGTGCGTCGAGAACAGACAGAGGTCGCGCAGCGCGGGGGTGACCTGATAGGCATCGCCCTCGCTGGTGAAGAATCGCGTGAGCCGCTCGGCGGAGACCTGCGCGCTGATCCCCGCATCGTAGCGCCCGCGCCGCGCAAACGCGAGCGCCGTCTCATCAATATCGCTCGCAAACATCTGAATAGGCGGCGGGTCGGCCAGGCGATCCATATACTCGCTCAGCAACATCGCGATACTGTAGGCCTCCTCCCCGGTCGCGCAGGCGGTCACCCAAACTCGCACCGGGGCGTCGGCGCCCCGATCCTTAAAAAGCGTGGGGAACACCAGATCGGCAAGCGCCTCGAAAGCCGCCGGATCGCGGAAGAAGCCCGTGACGCTGATCAGTAGATCCTGAAACAGCTGCTCGGCCTCGGGGCGGTCGTGGCGCAGCTGCTCAGCATAGGCGTCCAGCTCGGTGACATGTGCGAGCTGCATCCGGCGCCCGATGCGCCGCAGCAGCGTGGCTGGCTTGTACTGGCTGAAGTCGTGCCCGGTAATATGCCGAAGGATGGCGCAGATCCCTTTGAGCCCGCCGCTCATCTCCACCACGCGCCCCGCGCCGCCGACCAGCGGGGGGCGCTCGCCTTCAACGGCGTAGGATCGTAGCAGCGCTGGCATCGCATGCGCCGGCAGCACATGGTCCACGATGTGGTGGTCGATGGCGCTGCGCGGCATCATCGGAAAGAGAGCCGACTCCGGCAGCTGCGCCACCGTCAGCCCGCCCGCGTCCTGGATGGCGGCCAGGCCGAATGTGCCGTCGCTGTTCGCCCCTGAGAGCACGATGCCGATGGCGCGGCTACCCTGGTCTGCCGCCAGCGATGTCATAAATTGATCGATCAGCATACGGTGACCGCGCGCTTCGGCGGGCGCGGCCAACGAAAGCACGCCGCCCGATAGCGTGAGCGCGGCGTTTGATGGGATCACATAGACGTGATTCGGTAACACGACCATCTTGTCGACGACGCTCAGCACCGGCATCGCGGTCTGCGATGCGAGGAGATCGGACAGCAAGCTCGGCTGATCTGGGTCGAGGTGCTGCACCAGGACGAATGCCATCCCGCTGTCCGGGGGCATGTTGCGAAAGAACTCTATGAATGCGTCCAGCCCGCCCGCCGAGGCACCGATGCCGACAATATACATCGCCGCCGGATCGGCGTCGCGCGGCGCTTGCGGCGATTGGTCAGCGGGCGGCGTCGGCGACGCAGAGAGTTCAGTCATCAATTGCTCCGATGCTTACGGACGAGCGCGCCGTTTGTCAGCACATCGCTCAGTGCGAGCGAAAGAGAGGACATGGCCAGCTGCGCGTGTGCAGACCAGACGACACGCTACGGCGATGTTTGCTGTGCAGCGCTCGATCCTGGCGTTATTGTAGCACGCCAGCAAATGCTGCCCTCTCGCACCAACCACAGCTGGAAACGCGCGAAGCGCACAGCGGGGTTTGGAGGCGCAGCCCCCAAGATCCTCCCTCTCCTACTCCGAATCGGGGCCGCGCCCAGTAGGGCGATCGGCTGGCGGCCACATCCTGCCGATGTGCGCGACTCAACGTACGACGTTGTAAAGCATCTAATAATCTGCTACAGTGGCGGTGCGGTGGCGGCTGCCATCGCTACCAATGCGGGACAACGAAGTACCCATACCAAAAGAGGTCTTATGACTACCCGCTTCGCACCTGCCCTCTCTGGCAAACTGTACGATATCTTGCTGCAAACGTGGGCTAGTCCGGTCTTTGGCGACAGCTACCCGCCGGTGGAGAACCTCTCGCACGAGAGCACCGCAACGCTGATCAGCGCCGTCTACCAGACATCAGTCGCCACCCTCGAATGGGTGCTGGCGCGCGGCATGCCGGAGCTGCTGCCCATCCAGCGCTCGGAGCTCGTCGGGCAGATCGCCGCCAAGTCCGTGGCGTTCTGCGGCGCGATCGGCGGCGGCGATCTCGACGACCTGGAGCGGCTGCGCGCCGCAAGCGTCTGCATCGCGCTCGTCTACTGGTGCGACCAGTGTATGGATCGCGGCGACAGCGCCATGCGCGCGGCCGTCAGGCTGCTGACCGACCACCGCCCGACCCGCGGGCCGATCGACGACCCGCTGATCCAGTCTCGCGTCACCGCGCTCGGCTGGTTCGTCCACGAAGTGGCCACGCTCTGCCGCCCCGAGGACGCGCTGTGGGTGCTGCGCACGCTGCTCGAAGACACCCTGCGCAACGAGGTCCAGATGCTCTCGCTCACCGACGCCTACCTGGCGCGCAACGATGCGGCCTTCTGGGACGACCACGCCGACGAGATCGCCCAGCGCTCGATCGACGGCGTCGGCTTCATCGCGGTGGTCTCGATGATCTACGCCATCTATCGCCAGCGCGACCCATCGCTGCCGATGCTGACCGAGGCGCTCCACGAGCCGCGGATCATGCGCGCGCTGTACGGGGCTGGCAGCTCGGCGATCCGCATGTTCGACGATATCGGCGACCGCACCATCGATACGGGCGACCGGCCGGAGTGGGGCCGATTCACGCTCAACATCGTCAATCAGTACAACCCGCGCTGGATGCGCGCGTTTCTGGACTACGCCGGCATCGATGACCCGGCCAGGCGCGAGCAGATCGAGTGCTCGCTGGCTAGCGGCGACTATCAGGCGATCATCGCGACGTTTATCGCCTTCAACCGCGAGGCATTCGGACAGATCGAGCCCGAGCTGGCGGCGACCTACCAGGTGTTTCTCACGCTGGCGCGGCGCGTCATCGAGGCCGGCTTCGTCCATATGAAGGGCGATGAGTGGCTGGCCGAGATGACCATTGACCATTGACCATTGACCATTGACCATTGACCATTGACCATTGACCATTGACCATTGACCATTGACCATTGACCATTGA
>JAYUUK010000410.1:0-2997 GCA_043754595.1 Roseiflexaceae bacterium
TTGCCCCGGCTCTGCGTCTCATTGGCCTTGAGAACGAGCTCGCGCAGCGGGCCGGCATCGCCGTGCGCGAGCTCCTGCACGGTCGATACTCCGGCCACCAGCTTCGGTCCAGTTAAACGCTGCGCATGTCCAGCTGCGGCCCATTCCATTATACCCGCGATTACTTTGTCGTCGTACGCCGTCTGTTGCTGTGCGTTTTGCCGCAAAGCTTGACTTGTGCATAATGCTATGTTCATATAGATTTATTAATATAGGCGCTATAGCTATCCGAATAGGAGAAAACCATGCGCGACCACTATCTGAAGCAGCTCCAAGACATCCAAGACGATCTGTTGCGCATGGGCAGCCGTGTGGAGCACGCCGTCGCCGACTCGCTCAAAGCCATGGAGCGCTGGGATACATCGATGGCGCAGCGCGTCATCGCCGACGACCGCGACGTCGACGCTGGTCAGCTGAGGATCGAGGAGGCGATCTTGCAGATCATCGCCACGCAGGCACCGGTCGCGCGCGACCTGCGGATGCTCGTGGCCACCAGCGGGATCGCCGCCGAGCTGGAGCGCTGTGGCGACTATGCGACCGGCATCGCCAAGCGGGTCGACCGCTGTCTGCGCGCCCCAGCCCAAGTCGATGCGCCGATCGAGCTCCACCGCATGGGGACGCTGGCGCAGACGATGCTGCACACCTGTCTCGACGCATTTGTGCGGCTCGACGCTGCGCTGGCCCGATCGCTCGCTGCACAGGATGAGCAGGTCGATGCGCTTGAGGAGCAGGTGGTGGAGATGCTGCTGAGCGTGGCCCGCGTCGATCCGATCAGGCTGGACTGCGTGATCGCGCTGCTCGATGTGGCGCATATGTTGGAGCGCATGGCCGATCGGGCGACGAATATCGGCGAGCGCGTGATCTTCATCGTCACGTCCACCAACGAGGAGCTGAATCAGTAGGCCAGAAATGTCTGCACTGCTCTACTCGGTGTTTGTGGCGTATGCCGAAGCAATCCTACGTGTATTGTCCATGCGCGAAGCACAGCGCGGGGGTTTGGGGGCCGGGTACCCTCTGGGTGCCCCCGAGATCTCCCCCTTCCCTGCGCTGATAGGATTGCTCTATCGAGCGCGCGCCATCGGCTAGCTCGATAGTGGCGACGGCCTGCTGGACAGCGGGAAGATCGTGGGGGAACCGTGCTGAGGCGCGCGAGGAGCAGCCGCTCCACCACCGCAGAGAGACGCAGATAGGCCCAGACAACCTACAGACATCGAGGCATTGCCCCGCCAATCTTCGCGAGCGAGTTTGCGATCGGTGGTCAACGTTTTCGTGCCGCTGCGTCATCTTTCCAAACCCTGGTGCCCTATCGCCGCCCCCAGCCCGCCGAGATCGTACGGTGGCGCGAGGTAGATAATGGCGCGTGTGAAGCCGAGGCCCTCCCACGCGGCGATCTGATCGGCCCCGCGCTCGCCGAGATCGGGCAGACCAGCGTGAACCGAGAGATCGAACCCCGCCCTGCTGCGGCCTGAGGCGCGCAGACCATCGTCGAGCGCCGCGAGCAGCTCGGGCAGCTTTTCTCCGCCGCGCCACTGGAGGTTCAGGCCATCGGCACACTCGCCGGCCAGGCGGCAGAGCGCCGGCCCGCGCGCCCCGACGATAATCGGCGGCCGTGGCATCGGCGCCGGCGCGACCACCGCATCGCGCAGCTGATAGTGCGTCCCCGCAAAGCTTACCGGCTCGCCGCGCCACAGCTGTGGGATGATCGTCAGCGCCTCGGCGAGCTTGCCAGTTCGCGCCGCCACATCCCCCTGCTCGATCGCCAGCATCTCCTGCTCAGGCGCCCAGCCGCCGCCGCCGATCCCCAGCGTGAACCGCCCACCCGCCATCTCCTGCAGCGTCGCTGCGATCTTCGCTAACCGCGCCGGGTGGCGGTTGTTGTTGTTGGCCACCAGCGTCCCCAGCCCGATCCGCTCCGTCGCCTGGGCCAGGCCGGCCAGCGCCGTCGGCCCCTCCAGCACACTCTGGCGCGGGTTCTCCCACGAGCGGTAGTGATCCCAGACCCACACCGAGTCGAGGTCGGCGCGCTCGATCGTCAGCGCCGCGTCGTGTAGATTGGCGTAGCTGACGCCAAATGTCCCAAGGCATACCCCAATCGGGATCATACAGCGTCCTTTCAGCGGACAAATTCCAGACCGTGGCGGCCAATAACTACCGCTGCGCCATCGCACCAGCCGCTCCGGTTCGCGGGACCGCTGGGGAATAGTCGCCGCCGCATCGACCGTGTATTCTCCAAGTAGTAGTGAGTAGCGAGCAGCGAGCAGCAATGAATCAGACTTCCCCCGCACCCAGCGCATCGGACTCGTCCGAGCGCATGTGCCACAACCAGATCGAGATCGTCGGGCGCGTCGCCAGCCAGCTGTGGAGCGGCAGTCGTCAGATCGTCGTCAGCCGCGAGGACGCGGTCGCTGGTCAGGAGCGGCGCCTGCTGTTGCACCTGCCAGCCGCGTTTGGGAACAGCTACGGCCTGCCGATCTGGCTGGATGCCAATCTCAGCGGCCAGTCGATCCTCGACACGCTCGGCGCTGGCGCGCTGGTGCGTCTCAGCGGGACGCTCGACCGCGAGCATCTGGATGGGGCGGCCGGAGCGAGCCGTTTTGGCGATGTGCGGGTGCGTGTGACGCAGATCGTCGGCGAGGAGGCGGCCGAACCAGGCTCGTGCGCTCGGCTCGAGGGCACGGTGTTCGGCGCGCCGCGGATCGCGCCGCACCCGCTCAGGCGCAACCTGCTGCTGGCCCACGTCCAGCTCCAGCTGGATCGTGAGCGCCGCTTCGGGGCGCGGCAGCGCTTTATCGAGCATCTTCGGCTGCCGCTCGTCGTCCCGACGACGCACCCCGACGCACCGGCGCTGCTGCGTCCCGGGAATCGCGTCATCGTCGAGGGGATGCTCGAGCGGCTCGTGCTCGAACAGCGTGGCGAGGCGGCGCTGGCGGCGCTGGCGGCGCTCGACGCGCGGCACCG
>JAYUUK010000411.1:0-2992 GCA_043754595.1 Roseiflexaceae bacterium
CCAGCGGCGTCACTCCGTGGCGGTCGCACAGCCCCTGCACTTCCACCACCAGATCGTCTGGGAAATCGGTCAGCGCGCCGCGATTGGGCACATTCACCGGCCATACGCTCGGGCGGTCGTTGACCACCGCGTCGATCACATCGATCGCCAGCTCAAGCTCGTTGATCCCGCCGCGCGAGCGCTGTGGGTCCAACGTCGGGCTGTCCGAGCGCGCCTGCTCGCGGTAGTGCCGCCAGTAGTCCGGCACCTCGGCCAAAATATCCTGGGCGCGGGTCGTCGGTTTGGCGGCGAGCGCGGCCAGCACCTGCTCGCGGTAGTAGTAGTAGCGCATGTAGCTCGCTGGGATGCTCTCCATCGTGACCGCCAGTTCGAGCAGCTGCAGCTCGGGCGGCGTCTCGTCCGCATCGCCGCGCAGCCTGGCGTAGGCTTCGGCGAGCAGCGGCATCACATCGGCGCCGTCGTACAGGTGGCGCGCGCTCCAGCAGCCGTGGTTCAGCCCGACGAGCAGCGAGTCCAGCCGCTTCGGGTCCAGCCCGGCCGGCCTGAGCACATCGTTTGGGAAGGTCAGCGGCCCCTCGCACAGCGAGACGGTGGGGATAGCGCTGTGGTGGGTCACCGCCTCGGAGACAATGTTGATCGGGTTGGTGTAGTTGAACAGCCTTGCGCGCGGGCAGACCGTCTCCATATCTTCGATGATGCCGCGCATCACGTGGATCGAGCGCAGCGCCATGAAGAAGCCGCCTGGCCCCTGCGTCTCCTGGCCGATGACCCCGTGCTTGAGCGGGATAGCCTCGTCCAGACAGCGGGCCGCGAAGCCGCCTGGGCGGTAGCTTGAGAGCACGGCGTCGCAGCCCTCCAGCGCGGCGCGGCGGTCGGTCCAGGTAGTGAACGTCAGATCGTGGCCGCGATCGCGCGCCATGGCCGTGGCGAGCTGCTGCACGATCGCCAGATGCTCGGCGTCGAGATCCAGCAGGGCGATCTCCGAGCCGGCGAAGGCCGCGCCGCGCTCGATAATCGACGCGACGGTGCCCGGGGCGCGGGTGCTCCCACCGCCGATATAGACCAGTTTGATGCGGGCCATGGTGTTTCTCCGTCAGCGATCGGACAGTGGTGCGAGCGTCATGCGGTAGCGATCGCCGCGGTAGACCGAGCGGACGAACTCGACGGGCCGATGCCGCTCGTCTGTGGTAATCTGCTCGGTGATCAGCAGCGGCGCGGGCGGTGCGATGCCGAGCAGCCCGGCGGTCTCGATATCGGCGAGCGCCGCCTCAACCGTGGTGTGGCCCTCGGCGAGCTGTAGGCTGTAGGTTTCGCGCAGGAGGGTGTAGAGCGAGCCGCTGGCGAGGTCGTGGGTCAGGAGGCCGGGACAGATCGCGGCCGGCAGGAATGCGGTCTGGATCGCCATCGGCGCGCCATCGGCGAGGCGCAGCCGGCGCAGATAGACCAGCGGCGACTCCGGCAGCAGCGCGAATATCTGCGCCAGCAGCGCGCTCGCCCCGACGATCTCGGCGGCCAGGATCTGGCTGGTGGCCAGCAGCCCGCGCCGCGCCATATCGTCGCTGAAGCTGACGAGCGGCCCGCTCTCGGCCTGCTGCTTGGGCGCTGCCACATACAGCCCTTTGCCAGGGATCGCGGCGATGATGCCATCGTGCAGCAGCTCGTCGATCGCGCGCCTGACTGTCATATGGCTCGCCTCGTGGCGCTCGGCCAGCGCCCGCTGCGATGGGAGCTGGTCGCCTGGCGCGAGCTCGCCAGACGCGATCGCGCTGGTGATGTGAATCTTGAGCTGGGCGTAGAGCGGCGTTCGATTGACCATTCGGCGCTTCTTTCAATCTGGTATATACGAGTATAGCGGAGGCCGGCTCGTGCGTCAAGCGCCGCGCCCCAAGGAACCGGTTTTGACGCTGCGCGGTGCGCTTGTTTGGCCTGCAGCAGCGCGGTCGCTCGTGTTTTCCTGCTGCTGCGCAGCAGCAAGAACATCGCTTCCTTATCTCTCCACTCTGATTGAGATCTATAATGAACCGACGGCGAGCGACAAGCAAAGGAGCATCCGATGGCATCTGCTATCCGCATGGGCGTGGTGGGGGCGGGGGCGATCGCGCAGCGCGGGATTCTGCCGCATCTCACCCAGCAAGATGTACAAGACCGAGTGAACGTCCACGCGATCTGCGACCCGGTGCCGGGCAGAGCGGGCGCGGCGGCCAAGAAGTACGGCGTTCCGTTCAACTTCGAGACGTTCGAGGAGATGTTGGAGCACAGCGACGTGGATGCGGTCACCATCGCGTCGCCGATCGGGTTGCACTACGCGCAGGGTAAGCTGGCGCTTCAGGCTGGCAAGCACGTCCACTTCAACAAGACGATGACCACCACCGCCGCCGAGGCAAGCGACCTGATCGCGCTGGCGCAGAAAAAACGGCTCAAGATCGTCGCGTCGCCCGGCGAGGTGCTGCGGCCGCAGATCCAGCGCGTCAGGCAGCTGATCGCCGATGGCGCGATCGGGAGCCTGTGCTGGGCGATCTGTGGCTCGGCGTTTGGCACATACCACGAGACCGAGGACGAGTTCCGCAACGGCGATGATGTGCTCTCCAGCGTGGATCCTTCGTGGTACTTCCGCAAGCCGGGCGGCGGCCCGCTCTACGATATGACCGTCTATCAGCTGCATATGATCACTAGCGTGCTCGGGCGGGTGCAGCAGGTGACGGCGCTCTCCGGCACGCGCATCGCCGAGCGCATGTTCGCCGGCCGCGCCGTCCCCACCGATGCCCACGATAACACGCTGATGCTGTTGGACTTCGGCCAGCAGGTGTTCGCCGTGGCGTACGGCACCCCGGCCGGCTCGCCCGCCGGCTGGCACCCGATCTACTATGGCACCAGCGGTATCATCTCCGGCTGGAACCTCAACGGCAAACCGATCGATCTCCCCGGCTATGCGGCCGAGAGCGCCGGCGCAGACTGGGACGGCGAGCAGTGGGCGCTGCCGCATGTCGTCGGG
>JAYUUK010000412.1:0-2986 GCA_043754595.1 Roseiflexaceae bacterium
ATATAGGCCGCCAGCTGGTCGCGCCTGATGGAGTGGCCGGCGCCGGCGATGTGAGCCACGTCGAGCTGCGGCAGCAGCGCCCGCAGCGACTCGCCGGCCTCGAGCGTGACGCGCGCGAAGCCCTTGAGTTCTTGCTCTGGCCGCTGCACCCGCGCCGCCAGATCGCGGATATACAGCTGGACGACTTCGCTCCCGGCCCGCGCGCCGGTATTGGTCACGCTGAGGCGCACCTCCAGCAGATCGCCGGGCCCGATGAGCTCGGCGCTCAGCGTCAGATCGCTGTAGGCGAAGCTGGTGTAGCTCAGCCCGTGGCCGAAGGGGAACAGCGGCGCGACCCGCTTCTTCTCGTAGTAGCGGTAGCCGACGAAGATCCGCTCGCCGTAGTGGACGCGGCCGTGCTCGCCCGGGTAGTTGACAAAAGCCGGGTTGTCCTCCAGCCGTAGCGGGAAGGTCTGCGGCAGCTTGCCGGACGGGTTGACCGCGCCAAACAGCACATCGCCGATGGCGTTGCCGCACTCCTGCCCTGGATACCACGCCTGTAGCACGGCGGCCACGTCGTCCAGCCACGGCATCTCGACGGGCGATCCGGTCTGGAGCACCACAATCGTGCGCGGGTTGGCCGCCGCCACCGCCGCCACGAGTGCGTCCTGCTCGCCTGGCAGCCGCATATCGGCGCGGTCGTTGCCCTCGCTCTCCCAGTCGCCGTTGGTGCCAACGAACACCAGCGCCACCTCGGACTGCGCCGCCAGCGCCGCGGCTTTGGCGATAGCGTCAGGGTCGATCGGCGTCATGTAGCCGAGGCGCACGGCGCAGATGAACAGCGCCCCATCGGTGCTGTACTCGACGCGCAGGTCGTAGCGGCGGCCGGCCTCCAGCGCCACCTCGCCGATCACCTCGGCGCTACCCATGCCGAAGTAGCTGCCGCCGGGCGTCGGCTGCCAGTTATCCACCACCGGCGCATCGTCCAGCAGCAGCCGCGCGCGCCCGGCGCTCACCAGGCTGAAGCGGTGGACGCCGCCCTCGTGGGCGATGAAACTGCCGGTCAGCGATGCTGAGAAGTGGTTTGGCGTCACGCCGGGGGCCGCGCTGCCGAGCCAGACCTGCTCGGCGCTCTGGACGCTGGCGGTGTGGGCCGGCGCGCCGCTCAGATCGAGGCTGGTGTAGTAGCTGATGGTCAGCCCCGGCGCGCCGGCCGCGTCGGCCACAAGCTGCGGGCTGAGCCGCGGCAGCTCCTTGTGGTTGGTTGCGCCCTGGGCGTAGCCGAGCTCCACAGCATCGCCGACCCGATCGACGATCGCGGCGTGCGGGCTCACGGCGTACGGCGCGTTGACCTGCGCGCTGCCGCCGCCCATGATCACGGCGCTCTGGGCGTTGGGGCCGATGACTGCGATCGACCCAATCTGCTCGCGGCTGAGCGGTAGCGCGCCGCCATCGTTCTTGAGCAGCACCATCGTCGCGGCCGCCGCCTCGCGCAGCAGCGCCCGGCGCTCCGGCGTGTCGATGACGCGCTCGTCGGGGATCGCCGGGTTTTCAAAAGCTCCGGCGCGAGCGATAGTGCGCAGCACGCGCCGCACCGAGTCATCGATCGCGCTCGGCGGCACCGTCCCGCGGTCCAGCGCTTCGAGCAGCTGCGCCCCGCGCCAGCGCGGCGGCCCAGGCATCTCCAGGTCGAGCCCGGCGGCGGCGGCGGCGGCGGTGCTCTGGGTGCCAAACCAGTCCGACATCACCAGTCCGTCGAAGCCCCACTCGTCCTTGAGGATCGTGCGCAGCAGCGGCGCGCTCTCGCCCACAAACGTGCCGTTGACGCGGTTGTACGAAGCCATCACCGCCCAGCTGCCGGCCTCGCGCACCGCCGCCTCGAATGGCGGCAGATAGATCTCGCGCAGCGTCCGCTCGTCGATCTCCGAGCTGATGCTGTTGCGCTGGTACTCCGAGTCGTTACCAATGAAGTGCTTGACCGTCGCGCCGACGCCGGCCGCCTGGAGCCCGCCGATGTAGGCCACCGCCATACGGGCCGAGAGATACGGGTCTTCGGAGAAGCACTCGAAGTTGCGCCCGTTGAGCGGCGAGCGGTGGATATTAACCGTCGGTGCCAGCAGCAGGCGCGCGCCCTTGGCCAGCGCCTCGTCCGCCAGCGCCGCCCCGACGCGCCCGAGCAGCGCGATATCCCAGCTGGCGGCCAGCCCGATCTCGGCCGGGAAGCACGATGAGGGGACGCCACCGCCGACGAAGCTGCCGCCGCCGCGCGCGCCGTTCGGCCATCGCTGACCTTGATCGCCGGGATGCCCAGCCGCTCGATAGGCTCGGTCTGCCACATGCTCGCGCCGGCCAGCAGGCGCACTTTCTCCTCGGTGGTGAGCTCGGACAGCAGCGCAGCGATGCGCGCCTCGGTGCCTTCGTCGATCATGGTCGCTCCTCTCCACCGCAGCCCCGTCGGCCGCGCGTCTGCGGCAATCATACCGCCGATTCGCCAGCGCGGGGCGGGGCGCTCCGCAACGCGGGGGTTTGGGGGCGCAAGCCCAGATCCGGACGCAGCACGCTGCGTCCCTACGCAGGCGCTCCGCAACGCGGGGGTTTGGGGGCGCAGCTCCCACAATTCTCTTATTCTCCGATAGGAATGATCTATACTGCAACGGCGGCGTCGCCACCGCCATCTTCCTGCTGATGGCCGAGTGCGACTGGGACCCCGAGCACGGGCTGGCAGTGCGCTTCCGCAACGGGCGCGCCGACCCCGCCAACCAGCAGGGCGAGATCTAGGAAACTGTAGCGCTATGGAGCCATGCATGATCCGACCGATGACGGAGGCCGATTCGGCCGCAGTGCTGACGCTGGCGGTGGCGGCGGGACTGTTCCCCGCCAGCGAGACCGATGGGCTGGCGGCTGCGATGGCGAGCTCCTTCGCCGGCGAGCTCGGCGACGGGCACCGCTGGATCGCCGACGAGCGGGACGGCACGATCTGCGGCGCGGCGTACTACGCGCCCGAGCA
>JAYUUK010000413.1:0-8917 GCA_043754595.1 Roseiflexaceae bacterium
GACGCGCCGCGCGCTCGCGGCGTACTCGCCAAACAGCGGCTTGCTGATGTAGATGCACGCGCCATGCCGCACCGCGAACGGCTCGTCGCTCTCGGACTCCATCGGCGTATACTGGTGCGAGCAGAAGTGCTCCCAAGTCCGGTTGAAGTACGGGTGCGACGCGCTCGCCAGCGCCACGCCGCCATCGAGCGCCACCGCCACGCCGCGCTGTTCGACGACATGCGCCAGCGGTTCGATGCCAGCGCCGAGCGCGCCGTCCAGCCGCACGTAATCGGGCGCAAATGGCGCATCGCCGACGTACGTTATCCCCAGCAGATCGCCGATGACAAAGCCAGCATCGCCCAGCCCCGAGCGGCCGGTGACCAGCAGCGCGCCGCCAGCAGCCACGTAGCTGCGCAGCCGCGCGGCGAACGCCTCATCCACCGCGATGGCGTCTGGCAGGATGACCACACGGTAGCGCGATAGATCGCAGCCGGTGTCGATCACATCGAACTGGTGCTTGAGCTGTTCGAGTATGTGAAGCGCGCCGATATCGGCCACTGACGTGAGCTCGTCGCGCGCGCCGCTCTTGCTGCTGACCACGCCAAGATCCACCAGCGGTGCCGAACCGGCGACGTAGCCCTCGCGCCGCTCGACCTCGGCGTAGACCTCGCCGATCCGCCGGTATACCTCGGGCTCAAGCGCCCCGCGCGGCGGTAGCTGATCGCCGATACTGCAGACCGCCCCATGGGCCAGCCCCTGGAAGCACTCGAACTCCAGCGCCGCACGATTGCGCAGCCCACCGAAATCGCCCCAGGTCGTGTGGAAGCGGCCGGTCATGGTCATCAGCGCGCGCGGGAAGGTCTGAAAGTAGCGGACGTAGAGCGGGAAGTGATCGTACCCCCAAAAGCCGCCGGGCAACGACTCGATCTCCAGGTGGGTGAAGTTATCCAGCTCGACCCGGTTGCCGGCCTGCGGGTCGGCGGCGATCCGCAGCCGCGAGTTGTAGAAGATGCCGCAGTCGGTGCTTTTGGCGCGGATGGCGGCGGTGCAGCGATCCATGAAGCGCCGCTCGCTGGCGAGCGCGAAGGCGAAGAGCGCATCGGCGTCCAGCGGGTCGACGCGCTCGCTGCGCATCTGCGCGAGACAGGTAGAGCAGATGCACGGCCCGCCGACGTAGCGCACGATATCGATGAAGAAACCATCGACCTCGTAGCGGTCGAGGCACTCAACGAGCTGCGCGATGACATAGTCGCCATAGCCGGTGTTCATGCAGAGGTTCTTCCAGCCAGGTTTGAGCGGCGTGTGCGATGGGCCGGCAGCCGGGCCGGTGTCTGGCGCGAGCTGCCGCCACTCGGGGTGAGTCTCCCAGGCGTGCTCGTCCCAGGTAACGGTGGTGTAGATCGGGGCGCGGATGCCGGCGGCGTGACAGGCGGCGATCATCTCGCCGAGCAGATCGGGCCGGGCGAGCTGTGGGTGCGGCGTGCCGACGGCGGTGGGGTAGTAGGAGAAGCCGTGGTGGCACTTGGCGAAGACCGTGATCGAATCGACGTGGGCGGCCGTGAGCATGGCCACAAACGCCGCGGCGTCAAAGTCTGCGCCGATACCGGGGATGTGCGGCGAGGTGTGAAAATCGAGGTGGACTTGGCGGAAGCGGAGGATGGACATCGCTGGCCTCTCTGCCGGAGATTATACGATCATGCGCCATATCCGGCCGCTATGGCGTAAAAAGTGGCGATCGCGCCGACGCAATTATAATTGTTTTTGAGATGGAACCGTGCGAAGCGCAATGGAGGAGTTTGGGGGTACAGCCGCTGAGATCTTCTCCTTTCTCCTCCGATAGGAATGCGCTCTACCATCAAACTGGAGTACAATAGAGGCATGCTGTATCTTGTCGCCACACCTATCGGCAATCTGGGCGATATCTCGCTGCGCGCGCTCGATGTGCTGCGGGCTGTCGACTTCGTGGTGAGCGAGGACACCCGCAAGACCGGGTTCCTGCTCAAGCATTTTGAGATCAGAAAGCCGCTGTTCTCGTTCCACGAGCACAACGAGCGGCAGAGCGGCGGGCGGATCCTCGGGCTGCTGCGCGACGGCAAGGACGTGGCGCTGGTGACCGACGCTGGCACGCCTGGCATCGCCGACCCGGGGTTCACCATTGTGCGCAGCGCGCTCGCCGAGGGCCTGGAGGTCACGATGATCCCGGGGGCCACGGCGTTGATCATGGCGCTGGTGCTCTCGGGGCTACCACTACACGCCTTCACCTTTCGCGGCTTCCCGCCGCGCAAATCGGGCCAGCGCCGCCGCTTCCTCGCCGTCGATGTCGCGTCGCCGCACACGCTGATCTTCTATGAAAGCCCGTACCGCATCGCCGCGCTACTCGCCGATGCGCTCGCAGTCTACGGCGACCGGCAGGCGGCGCTGTGCAACGATCTGACCAAGAAGTTCGAGCGCGTCGACCGGGGGACGCTCGCAGCGCTGAGCGTGACGCTCGCCAAAGAGCCGATCCGCGGCGAGTATGTGCTGGTGGTGGCTGGGGCCGGCGATGAACCGCCGCAGGCCGAGCCGACCGATCTGGTCGATGATGCCGAGCCGGTCGATGATGATGACCTGCCAGATGATGACCACGATGGGGATACTGAGACAGATCGCGCTGCCAAGGCCGACGATGAATCGTAGGAAGCTGCTCAAGCTCGCCGCCGCCTGTGGCGCGCCCGCCCTGCTCGCCGCCATCGCACGCGCCGAGGACGCGATGGGGCCGCAGGTCTATCTGCCACAAATCGAGGTGCCGCCGCCCCCGCCGCCGGACCAGACCGAGACCGATGTGCCGGTGCGGACGCTCACGCCGAGCCCGCGGCCGACCGTCGCGCCAACCATCCGACCTACCGCGACATCGACCCAGGTCATCGGGCCGGGCAGCGGGCAGATCGCAGCGCCAGGGCCGGGCAGCGTGGAGCAAGCTATCGCCTGGCTAGACGCCCGCGCCGACGGCAGCTATCGCGGGGCGGGGGTCAGCGAAATCGTCAGCGCCTATGCGCGGTGGGGCGACGACGCGAGGATGGACTGGTTCACCGCGATCGCGCAGCTGATCCAGGAGACCGGCGTCCTGACCAGCTTCTGGAGCCTGCGGCCGCAGCGCAACCCGGCCGGCATCGGCGTCGATGGCACCTGGAGCGCCACGCAGCCGCCGGATACCACAGGCTGGGCGTATAATACGCAGCGCGGCCGCTGGGAGAAGGGGCTCAGCTTCACGAACTGGAGCGACGCGAGCGTCCCGGCCCACCTCGGTCGGCTGCTGGCCTACGCGCTGCGCGACGATCAGGCCACGCCGGCCCAGCTCGCCCTCATCCAGACCGCGCTCGGCTATCGGCCGCTACCGGGGGATCGGCGAGGTAAGTCGCCGCGCTGGGTCGATCTCAACGGCAATTGGGCTGTGCCTGGAACCTGCTACGGCCAGACTCTGCTCAGTATCGCGCGGCGCATGCGCGGCGAGCCGGCCGATCTCGTCTGCCCGCCGGGCGCTACGAATGAATGGGTTATGCCAGCAGATGGATAGCTGAAACATTATGTCAAATATCACGGATACCCTGACCGCGCTGACTGCCGACCTGATGGCATTCGAGTCTATCGCAGAGCGCCCAGACCAGCTCGCCAGCGTCATCAACTACATCGAGACGTACGTCCGTGCGATCCCTGGCGTCTTCGTCCACCGCTACGAGCGCAATGAGAAGCCGAGCCTGATGGTGACGCTACGCGACACCCACGAGCCAGAAATTATTTACAACGCACACCTCGATGTGGTGGCCGGCAGGCCGGATCAGTTCGCCGCCGAGCGACGCGACGGGCGGATCTACGGCCGGGGCAGCCAGGATATGAAGGGGTCGACTGCGGTGCTGCTCCAGCTGCTACGCGACCTCGCCGCGCTCGATGAACGGCCAGATATCGGCTTCCAGTTCGTCAGCGATGAGGAGATCGGCGGGTACGACGGCACGGGTCACCAGCTCGAACTAGGCTGGCGCTGTAAGTTCTTTCTCACCGCCGAGCCGACCGACATGCAAGTCTGCTACGCGCACAAGGGCGTGATGCGCTTCGACGTGACGCTGCGTGGCGTCCCAGCGCACGGCGCACGACCGTGGGAGGGCAGCAACGCGATCCACGCGCTCCGCGATGGACTCGCCGCCATCGAGGCCCGCTACCCGACGCCAGCCGCCCCGGCCTGGGTCACCACCGTGGTGCCGACGATGGTGCGCGCCGGCGAGAGCGTCAACCGGCTGCCCGAGGTGGTGACGCTGATGATCGACGCGCGCTACATCCCAGAGGAGACGCCAGAGATGGTGCTGGCGGCGCTACAGACCTGCTTCCCAGGCGGCAGCGTGACGCTCACGCCGGACTGGGGCGTGCCGCTCGACAGCGACCCGAGCGACCCATTCATCGCCAGGCTGGCGGCCACCAGCGCCGCGCTCGTGCCGCAGAGTGGGGCACTCTACCGCGAGCACTTCGCCTCGGACGCACGCTTCTACAGCAGCGCCGGCATCCCGTCGGTGTGCTTCGGCCCCTTCGGCGCGGGGCTGCACTCCGATACCGAATGGGTGCTCGCCGCTGGACTGACACAGCTCTACGAAGTGCTGCGGCGCTTCGCCCTGAACGACTAACGTTATGCGCCCACTCAACCGCGTCACAATTATCACCCTGGCCGTGCTGCTCGTGCTCGTCACCGGCTTCACCGTATTCGGCGTCGCGCGCATGCCCACCGCGCGCAACCCCGATGCCGCGCCGCGCACTGCCCGCGTCGAGTACCGCGTCACCGGCGATACGACGGCGGTGGCGGCGAAATTTCTCAACGACACCGGCTACCTAGAGGATCGCGACGTGGTCCCAGGCTGGTCATTTGGCTTCCGCGCTAACGCCGGGCGCGAGCTCAGGCTGACCGTCGCGCGGCGAGGCGCGGCAGGCGGTGTCGGCTGCCAGATCACCGTGGCCGGGAAGATCATCGCCGAGATGCCGGCCACCGGCGACAACGCGACATGCGGAGCGAACGTGCCATGATCATCGTATTTGGCTCGATCAACATGGATCTGGTGACCCGCGCGCCGCGGCTGCCGGCCGCTGGGCAGACAATCAGCGGTACCGATTTCGCCACGATCCCAGGCGGCAAGGGGGCGAACCAAGCGGTGGCCTGCGCCAAGCTCGGCATTCCAACCGCCATGGTTGGGCGGGTCGGTGACGATGTATTCGGCGATGCGCTGCGCGCTAGCCTGGTAAACTATGGCGTCGATGTGAGCGCGGTGGAGCGTAGCGCTGGGCCGTCAGGCGTGGCAGCAATCGCGGTGGACGAGCGCGGCGAGAATACGATCGTGGTGGTGCCGGGGGCCAACGGGCTGGTGGGCGAAGACGACATCGCGCGGCTCGAAACGCTGCTGCCGCGAGCCGAGGTGCTATTACTCCAGCTTGAGGTACCGCTCGAAGCAGTGCTGGCGGCGGCGCGGGCGGCGCGGGCGCACGGCGTGACGGTCATCCTTGACCCTGCGCCGGCGCGCGAGCTGCCGCCCGAGATCTACCCGCTCATCGACATCATCACCCCAAACGAGACCGAGGCCACCGAGCTTGTCGGCTTTCTGGTGCGCGACGCGGCGAGCGCCGGGCGAGCCGGGGCCGCGCTGCTGGCGCGCGGGGTCGGTGCAGCCGTGATCAAGGCCGGCGGCAGCGGCGCGTACCTCGTCACCCGGCAGGGGACGGAACATCTACCCGTCTTCTCAGTCGTACCCGTCGATACCGTGGCGGCCGGCGACGCGTGCAACGGTGGGCTGGCGGCGGGTCTGGCCGAGGGCATGACGCTGCCCGCTGCGCTCAGGCTGGGCATGGCCACGGCGGCGATCGCCGTGACCCGCCACGGCGCGCAGCCTGGCATGCCATCGCGCGCCGAGGTCGATGCGCTCATACGGGCGCGCTGAGACGGGGATATGGAAGCGCACCCTGAGCATCGTCGATGAGCTGCTGCGGCCGGCACGCTTCCTATAGCAATCCTACGTGCGTTGTCCACGCTCGAAGCGCAGCGCGGGGGGTTTGGGGCGTGCACTGCGCGTAGTCGAAGGGGCGCAGCCACCGAAATCTCCCCCTTCCCTACGCTGATAGGATTGCTATACTCATTGACAATCAGAAAATATGTGCTACTATCAGCGTAACGCAGAGGAGGTGCCCATGGATCACACCGTATCTGTGACGCCGGTCAAACGCGAGCGGAACTTTCACTACTACGACACCCACCCCACCGCGGAGGACCTGATGGGCGAGAGCGCAGCGCAGGATATGCTGCTCGTCGAACTATACGGTGTGCTGCGCTGGCTGCTGCGCGACCGGCCGTGCTATCTGGCGCGCAACCTCAATATCTACACCGCCCGTAAGCGGATGCAGTATCCGCTTGCGCCAGATATGGCGCTCTACGATGTGGCGCTGGAGACAGCGGCACTCAGGCGGCTGCGGAGCTGGCGGCTCTATGAGGAGAACCGTCCGCCACCCGTCGTCGCGATCGAGATCGCATCGGATAAAACTTGGCGCACCGATCTGCTGCAAAAGCCTGAGCAATACGCGGCAATGGGCGTACACGAATATATCGTCTACGACCCAAACGAGCCGCAAGTGGTGCGCGGGTCGCGGCTCCAGGTCTGGCAGCGCGCCGGCGATGGGCTCATCCCGGCCACACCCGATGTGCTTGGGCGAGTGTGGAGCCCCACCTTTGAGAGCTGGCTGGAGGACGACGATGGCGCGCTGCGTCTGCTGACGGCTGCGGGCGAGCGCCGGCTCAGCGAGGCCGAGGGCGAGCGAGCAGCCAGACAGCAGGCGGCGGCCGCCGCCGCGCGCGAGCGCGCCGAGAAAGATCGCGAGCGCGCCGAGAAAGAGGCGGCGTGGGCAAAGCTGCGGGCGCTCGGAATCGACCCAGAGGCATAGCTCTACCGCATAATGGCATCAGTAGGCGGGATATGCTCGCGCTTCACGCCATCCCCACCCCAGCCGAAACGAGGATCAGCCCCGGTCTGGCGGCGCGCTCAGCGATCGGGCGATCGCACCGCGCCGCTTGCCGCAAAGCGCGCCGTGGATCGATCGCTCCACACCGATCAAAAAATAAGCGAAGCCGGCGAACGCCATGCCCCCGCCCACCAGCACGATCGCGACCGAAAGCACCCCACGCCAATGTCCAGCAGCCAACCTTGTAGAGTAGTGACCGTATCGAAGACCTCTAGCGAGCTTAGCTCCAGCGCGTCGCGTCTACGGTAGGCGTGATAGTAGAACCGCGCGAAGATCAGTAGCACCACGATGTACCCGGCCCCGTAGATCTCAAACAGTAGCGGCTCCTACCAGCCTCGATCATCGTCTCGACGATGCCATTTGGCAGACCTCAGCGCTAAACCCGAACAGCTGGTTCACCAGCAGCGTGCAAACTTTAGTGGGTAGACATAGAACAGCACGAGAAACAGTAAGATGATATTCAGTACGGTGGTATGAGCGTCTTGCAGCCCATGGTGGCAGAAGAAGATATAGTCGCGGTACCACACCATCGTTAGCAGCGTGAAACAGATCGCAAACGCTATGAAGCTGCGCATCGCGCCGAGCAGCTCGTTGAACGTCTGCGGCACCTCAAGCGATACGATGAGCAGCGTTACGGCAAAGGCGAACACCGCAGTGCTAAATCCCTCGACTCGCGTTATCTCGCCGCCGCGCCAGTGAAAATCCCGCTCTGCCGCCAGCTCGCGCCGCGCCAGTGACTCTCGGATCACCGCTCCCCTCACACGCACATTGCTCCCAGCAGTGCGGCGATGATACCACTTGTGGACGCCACAAAGAGCAGCGCCGCAACCTCGACCAAGCTGCTGGCATCAGAAGTTTAGAAAACAGTGTAGCATGGCCGGGTGTCGCCACATCGGCCGCACGGCTGAAACCGAAAGGACCACACGTGACGCTGGATGCGCTGATCTTCGACTTCGATGGGACGATCCTCGATACTGAGAGCGCCGACTTTGCGGTGCTGAGCGAGCAGTACGCCGCCCACGGCGCGACGCTGCTGCCTGAGCGCTGGGTGCTCGGGCTGGGGACCATGGGTGGTTGGGACCCCTACGGCGATCTGGAAACCCACGTAGGTCAGCCGTTCGACCGGGCGGCGAGCGAGCTGGCGCACCGGGCGCGCTACCGCGAGCTATGCGACGCGCTCGATGTGCGGCCGGGCGTGCTGGCGCTGATCGCGGCGGCGCAGCGGCGTGATATCGCGCTGGCGATAGCGTCGAGCAGTTCGGCGGAGTGGGTGGGCGGCTGGGTCGAGCGGCATGGCCTGGCGAGCGCGTTTACGGTGATTCGCACCCGTGAAGCTGTACGGCAAGTCAAGCCTGCGCCCGATCTCTTTCTCAGCGCCGCAGCCGGGCTGGGGCTGGCACCGGCGCGGTGCGCCGTGATCGAAGACTCGCTCAACGGGATGCGTGCGGCGTACGCCGCAGGGATGCGCTGCGTGGCGGTGCCGCTGCCGCTGATCGCCATGCTGGAGCTGCCGCCACACACCATTCGGCTGGAGACGCTGGACGCCATGCTACCAGACGAACTGCTCGATGCGCTGGCGGCAGCCTGATGGCGTCAGCGCATCGAGTTCCTACACCAGCTCCCGCCCGCGCCGGCCGGCGGTCGCTCGTCGCTCACCCCATAACGAAATGATGGTGGTGGTCGTCATCGTCGTGGTCATCGCCGGCCATGGACTCGGCGTTGCGCTCGCTGCTGCCGCAGCCGCCCTCTCCGCTCGGGCGAACGTGCGGCCCGACACGAGTCTCCAGCCCCTTGTAGCCATACGGGTCGCTGCCCGCCACCATCACGATGTCGCGATAGTCGGCGATGGCGCTATGACCATCGTCGGGGCGCAGCATCCACGGCAGCAGCGACTCGGCGCTCATATAGTGGTTAA
>JAYUUK010000414.1:0-27100 GCA_043754595.1 Roseiflexaceae bacterium
GCCGGGAATGCCTCGCGCACCCGCACCACCGCGTCCAGCACATTGATATGCTGGCCGTGGGCCGTATCGATCACCAGCACGTCCACGCCGACCCGCGCCAGCGCGCCG
Organism: Roseiflexaceae bacterium; assembly: GCA_043754595.1. Taxonomy (GTDB): domain Bacteria; phylum Chloroflexota; class Chloroflexia; order Chloroflexales; family Roseiflexaceae; genus JAYUUK01. The sequence goes on from JAYUUK010000414.1 coordinate 109, forward strand.
GCCCGCTCCATGTAGTCGCCCGTGGCACCGATCGCCGCGCCGACCCGCAGCCGCCCCTGCTCGTCCTTGCAGGCGTGGGGGTACTCGATCTGCTTCATGATATCTTTGACGGTGATCATGCCGGAGAGCTTGCCGCGCCGGTCGACCACCAGCACTTTTTCGATCCGGTGTTTGTGCAGCGCCTCCTTGGCCTGCTCAAGCGTCGTCCCCTCGGCCACCGTGACGAGGTCGCGGTCGGTCATCAGCTCGCGCACCGGCCGCGCCATGTTGGTCTCGAAGCGCAGATCGCGGTTGGTGACGATGCCGACGAGGTCGCCGGCGGCGGTGACGATCGGGACGCCGCTGATCTTGTATTCGGCCATCAGGTCCAGCGCATCGCCGACGTTCTTATCCGGCAGCATGGTTATCGGGTCGGTGATCATGCCGCTCTCCGAGCGCTTGACCTTGCGCACCATCTCGGCCTGCTCGGCGATCGACATATTCTTGTGGACGAAGCCGAGCCCCCCCTCGCGCGCTAGGGCGATCGCGAGTCGCGAGTCGGTCACAGTGTCCATCGCCGAGCTGGTGAGTGGGATGTTGACCCGGATCGTGCGGGTGACCTGCGAGGCCACATCGACGCTACTGGGGACCACTTCCGAGGCCGCCGGGATGAGCAGGACATCGTCGAACGTCAGGCCCTCGCGGGCGTACTTCTCTTCCCAATGATTGGCCATGGCACCCTCCTGAGTACAACAACGCCCTCGGTGCACATGGGCACAGAGGGCGAGTGAGTGAGAAACGCCGATTGTATACACCGCAAGTTGAAGATCGTGCGTCGCATCGTCTCGCTTTCGCGCCACTTTTACGATTGTTGCATGGTACGCGGGTGTGGCGCTCTTGTCAACCTGAGCGCGGGCGGCTAGCAGGGTAATTGCATCACACGATGTTGTGTGAGCGACGCGGAGGTTTGGAGGGGGACCCTCCAAAAAGTACTTTTTTGCTCGCGCCGGCGGTGCGAATGCGCCGCCGGCGCGAGCAATCCTAGCCGGTCCACATCTGCGGGTGTGGTGGGCTAGGCGGGCGGCGGCACCACGCCGATGGTGAGCAGGATGTTCGCGTAGACCCGCTGCTCGCCGGTGGCGATCACCAGCGTCACATCGCTGCCGCGCGCCGCATCGTAGAAGGGGAAGCGCGCCACGTGCTGAAGCGGCACATCAGGGATGATGGTGCGAAACTCGGCGAAGATCGTCGGCTCGACCCCGCTATCCGGCACCATCACGTGCGCCGCCTCGATCGGGATGGCGTCGGCCAGCGCGGCCAGCACATCGGTGCAGCTCAGTTTGCCGGGCGCGAGGTTGAGATACACCCGCCTGGCCAGCGCCTGGCTGCCGGTGGTGAACGGATAGTTGCCGTCAGCGATCAGCACCTGCGACCCGTGGCCGGCGCTGCCGAGCGCGGCCAGGATCTCGGGGTGGAGCAGCGTGTAGCGTAGCATCATTACCTTTCGTCGGGCCGCTCCTCAGGCCAGCGGCTCAGATAGCGTTCCATCGTCGTGTGGGTCAGCTCGCGCTTGAGCGGGTCGTAGGGCGTATAGTTGACCAGGCGGGCCACCGGGTGGCCGGCGTCGTCTACATCGATCAGGTTGATGCAGGCCGGGTCCTGCTCCAGGTGGGCCATCATGGCCAGCGGCGCGCCGAGCGCCTCCGTCATGATGACGCGGTTGGTGGCGCCGTGGGCTACGATCAGCAGGGTGGTCCAGCCGTTGTCGTCCAGGATCGCGTCGAACGCCGCCCGCACCCGGTCACGGAAGTCGCCCCAGCGATCGCCCAGCAGGAACGTCCCGTCGTCGGTCACATCGGCCAGCGAGCGGACGAACAGCGCGGCCCGCTCAGCGCGCGGCAGCGATCCGATCCGCCCGCTGCGGATCTCGGCCAGCTCAGCTCTGGTCTCCAGCGGCACAGCGCGCCCGCCGAGCGCCAGCGTCGCGGTCTCGACGGTGCGCGGCAGCCCGCTGACGATCGCCCGGTCGATCGGGGTCGCGGCCAGCGCCGCGCCGGCCGCCAGCGCCTGCGCCCGGCCATCGGCGTTGAGCTGCGCTAGCTCGGTGGGCACCGGCTTGCCATCCACAAAGTAGTCCACCTCGCCATGTCGCATCAGCACGATCCTGCGACGGTGTGGGAGCTGCATCGATAATATTCCTCGTTAGAGAGAAGCGAGAAGAAAAGGAAATAATTGGGGCTGCGCCCCCCAACCCCCGCATTACGCGTATCTGTGCCTATCTGTGGACAAATGCTCGGCTTCTGAGGATACGATCGATCGCCACCCTGCCGCTGGCGTACGCGCCGTGGGCGGTGGCGAAGTGGTCGGGCACCGTCGCCTCGCCGGCGAAGAACAGCGTATCGCCGACCGGCAGCGCCAGGTCGTCTCGGCGGTGGCCCTGGCCGGGCAGCATCCCGGCGTACGAGCCGCGCACGAACGGCTCGTCGGTCCACATCGCATAGCCGACGGCGGCGACGCTGCTGCGGATCGCGCTGCCGAACATGCTCGCGAGCTGCTCGCGGACGTACTCCAGGCTGGCCTCGTGGCCCTGGCGCGCCAGATCGCGGCACAGCGGCCCGCCCAGCAGCGCGATCGCCACCGGCGTATCGAATGGCCGCAGCCAGTAGGCCGTGCCGTCGCCCGCGCTTGTGAAGGCGAAGCGGTTCGGCGCATCGCCGCGCAGCACATCGCCGGAGAAGCGGATGGCGATCTTGTTGACCGCGCCGAGCGGGGCGGCGGCCAGCGCCTCGCGCTTCCACAGCGGCAGCGGCGGGTCGAAGGCGATCACCTCGTCGGCCAGCACGTTGGTCGATGCGGTGATCACCACGGCGCGCGCCCGGATCGTCCCGCTGGCGGTGGTGAGGATCGCCCCATCGCCGCCCCAGGCGATCTTCGTCACTGGCGCGCCCGTCACGATCGGCAGACCTGCGGCGAGGCGGGCGAACAGCGTGCCGTAGCCATCGCGCAGCGGCCAGTCCTCGTCGGTGCTTGCGGCGGTGTAGCGCGCCAAATCGACGGTAGAGATGTGCTCGGCCGGATGGGCGTAGGCGTGGACCAGCCAGCTCGCCACCGCGCCATCGTACGGCGTGCCGCGCGCCATAACCGCGCTGAGCGCGACGTCCTCGCTGGCCCCGATGGCCGCGCCGCGCGCGACGGTGGCGTTGAAGTGGTCGATCAGCTCGCGTCGCCCAGTCTCGCTCGCCCATCGGCCATCGAACGACGTCACGTCGTCGTTCGGTCGCTCGTAGACCAGCCCCAGCGCATCGGCCACCTGCACCAGCGGGTTAATCGAAGCCGAGTGGAGCCAGTGGCAGCCGTGATCCCACGGCACCCCGATCGATGTGGTGTCGGTGAAGGCGCGGCCGCCGATGCGGTCCATGGCCTCGACGACGACGAAGCACAGCCCGTCGTCTCGCGCCGCAATGGCAGCGCCGATCCCGGCCGCGCCGGCTCCGACGATCGCGACATCGACTGAGGAGTGAAGTGGCATGCCGCCATTGTACACGAGGTTGGCAGCGGGCAAACAATTTGGTCTCCCGTTCTCGCCGTCTGGCTCCTTGCTCCGTCCTCTGTGCTCCGTGTTGCGCGCCTCCGTCTCCTCGTCACCGCCATATCACACATCCATCAAAAAAAACCGCTATAATATCCTGCAAACGAACCGCCGCTCGCCCGGGGTACCGCAATGCATCGCACCGTCGTCCGCTCGCTCGCCGCCGCCCTCGCCATCGTCCTAGTTGGCATCGCGGTCTTCGCCGCCACCAGCGCGCTCCACCCGGCCACCGCCACCGCAGATTTCACCCCGTCGCCCGCCGCTGGCTCTGCCACTTCGCCCGCCGCAGCCGATTTCGCACCGCCGGCCGCTGCCACGCAGGCCAAGGCGATCGTCGCCCGCGCCCAGGCCGCCGATGTCGAGCGCCGCGCCGCCATCGCCCAGAGCCTCGGCCTCCAGAGCGACGTCGGGCTGCCAAAAGTGCAGTCGATGTTCTTCCAGCAGACCGGGTTCCCGATCTCGGATCGGCTCGGCTTCCTGACGTTCTGGCGCGAGCGCGGCGGCGCGCTGATCTTTGGCTACCCGCTCAGCGGCGAGCTCGTCGAGAGTGGCAAGATCGTCCAGTATTTCCAAAACGCCCGCTTCGAGTATCACCCAGAGCATCAGGGCCAGCCAGACCAGGTGATGCTCTCGCTGCTCGGCGCCGAGCTCTACGGCGCCTCCGGCTTCGCCGACGGTGACCCGAGCAGCGGCAGGATGTTTTTCCCCGAGACCGGCAACAGCCTCAACGGCAAGTTTCTCCAGTTCTGGCAGAAGCGCGGTGGCCTCGCGATCTTTGGCATGCCGATCTCAGAGCCATTCGATGAGGTCTCGCCGGTCGATGGCCAGGTACGCACCACCCAGTACTTCGAGCGCGCCCGCTTCGAGTTCCACCCCGAGGAGCTCGGCAGCTACTACCAGAACCGCGGCCTGGCCCTCGCCGCCCTGCGCGAGGTCCAGCTCGGCAACCTCGGGCAGCAGGCGCTCGTCAGCCGTAGTCAGTCCGCCCAGACCGCCGGGCAGCTCCCCGGCGTGCCGGCCTGGTCGCCGCAGCTGTTCGACCGCCACGTCGATGTCGATCTGTCGCAGCAGCGCCTCACCGCCTACGAGGGCGATATCCCGGTCTTCAGCGCCGCCGTCGCCACCGGCAAAGATGGCTTCAACACCCCGGTCGGCACCTTCGCCATCTATGAGAAGCACCCCATGCAGACCATGGTTGGCAACGCGCAAGGCGAGGAGTGGACGGTGCCGAACATCCCATGGGTCCAGTATATCGTCGGCGGCGTGGCGTTTCACGGCACCTACTGGCACGACCGCTGGGGCACCGGGGTGCGCATGTCCCACGGCTGCGTCAACCTCAACATCGATGATGCGCAGTGGCTCTACGAGTGGGCAGACATCGGCACGCCGGTGACGATCCACTACTGATGCGCTCGGCAGCGCCGCCCGGCCCGCTGTCGCGCTGGCTCGCGCTGTCGCTCGCCGCGCTCCCGTCGCTCGCCGCGCTTGCGCTGCTCTGGCAGACCCGCCGCGCCACGCTCGCGCTGCCGCCGCTGCTCCTGCTCGACGCGCCAGCGGCCTTCATGCTGCTGGCCGCATCGCTGGCGATCGCCGCAGAGTCGCTCGGCGATCTGGCCGCACAGCGCCCCGGCGTCATCTGGCGGCCCTACCTGCGCTGGTCGCTCGCCGCCGTCGCCTGTCTCGCTCTCCAGCCTGCGCTCGTGCCGCTCGCCCTGCTGCTCGCCGTGGGCGAACGGGCGTCGTCATATGCCGCCGCCCGTGGCGCGCCCCGTAGCCGTCTGCTCAGCGCTGCGCCCGTGGCTGGCAGCAGCGGCACGATCGCGCTTGATCTGGTGGCCATCGCCTGTCTGGCGGCTGGGGCGGCGCTGGCGCAGCGCGGCGCGGCCCTCGGCACGCCGCTGATTATCGCCTGGCTGCTCGCCGCCTGCCGCCCGCTCGTCAGACCGCGCTCGACCATCCCGGCCGCGCTCTGGCTCATGCCGCTGCTGCTCAGCTACCGCGCCGGCCCGTGGAACATCGGCTGGGGCTACGCCGCGCTGCTGCTCGGCGTGGGCGCGGCGCTGCTCGCGGCGATCCACTGCTTCGCATCGCGTCCCGACGACGGCGATGCCGACGCAGCCCCGATCTACGCCGGTCTGGCGCTGGCCGGCATCGGGCTCGGCAGCGGGGCCGGCATCATCGCTGCGTGCTTTGCGCTGCTCGTCAGCGCCATCATCGTCGCGCCGCGCCGCAGCGCCCCCACCGCCGGCTGGATGCGCCACGCGCTCACACCAGCCTTCCCGCTCGCCGCGCCATTCATCGCGTGCTGGATGGTGGTCGGCGCCGCCGCCGCCGGGGGAGCCGCCGCCGCCGCTGGTGTCATCTGGCTGGCCGCCCTGCTGCTGGCGCTGCGCGGCGCGATTGGCGGTCCGCCCATGGCATCGCGCGGCAGCGCCGTAGCCTCGCTCGTGATCGGCATCGCTGCCCCGCCGATCGTGCGCTATCTGCTCCAGCCGGTGGCCGAGCAGCTCCAGGGCGGGCTAACGCTGTTTGGCGATCTGGCGGTCTGGCCGTGGGTCGGTCTGGCGGCCGCCACCTCGGCCCGCGTCGAGGTGGCTGTGCTGCCCACGCTGCTCGTGGCCGGCATGATGCTGGTGCTGCTGGCGCTGGTGGCGCTCGCCGGGCGGCCAGTTGCGCCAGATGTGGCACCGCCAGGCCTGGGGCAGCACGGCGCGGCCGACCCCGGCGATCTGCTCGACCAGTTGCTCGTCTCGGCAGAGGCAGACCGCAGCGCCGGCGCTGCGCCACCCACATCGGGTCGGCCAGATCTACTGCGGCGGGTCGCGGCGCTGGTGCCGTGGCTTGGGCCGAGGGAGCCGCCGCATGACGCTGGGTGAGCTGCTGGTCGGGCTCGGGCTGGCGTGGCAGCGGCTGCTGCTGTACCCCGGCGGCGCGCTGCTGCTGGCGGCGCTGGCTATCTGCGGCTGGCGGCGCGGCGGGTGGCGTCAGCCGCGCGGCACCGCGCCGTCAGACAGCATCGGCATCGTCTGTGGATGGCTGGCGTGCGCGCTCCTTCCGCTTCCAGGAGCGGCGCCGCTGGCCCGCCCCGTAGATCTGCTGCTGCTCGTCGGTCTGGCCGAGCTACCGCGCCTGCTCGCGCTCGCCGCCGATCTGCGCGCCGGCGATGCGCGCCGGGCGGTGCGCCGGGCGGCTGCCGCGCTCAACGCCTACCCACCGCTGATCGCCGCCGCGCTGGCGCTGCTCGGCGGGTGCGGCAGCCTCGCGCTCGATACCGTCGCCACCGGCCCGGCGAATGGCGCGCCGCTAGCCCAGGTGCTGCGCTACGCCGCCGGCTCGGCCGCGCTGCTGCTGGCGCTGCCCGCCCTGCTCGAGCTCGGCCCGCTCGCGCCAGGACCCGCAGCGGGTGGCTCGCTCCCGCGGCGCTCGCTGGCGCTGACGCTGCGCGGCCTGGCGCTGGCCGGAGTTGCGGCGCTGCCGCTGTGGGCCGGCCTGCGCGCCGGGCAGGCCGCGGTAGCTTGGTGGCTGCTACCGCTGCCGCCACTGATCATCGCCGGCTGGCTCTGGCGCGCGGCGGCCTGGCGTAGCTCGCAGCGTCGCGCCGGCTGGGCGCTGCTGGCGCTGACCGGGCTGTGCGCCGCCAGCGCGCTGCTCGGCTAGGGCGCAGCCCTCACGTTTGACAAGGGCAGCGCCGCTGGCTATAATGCGGCGGGCACTAGAACGGCAGATACTTGCTTAACCCCGCCAGGGCCGGAAGGCAGCAACGGTAGGTGAGTTCCTCTGGGTGTTTTGGTGCCTTTTGCTATGCCCGCGCATCGGCGCGCCCCACCGCCTCGATAGCCCGCCGCCCGAGCACCCGGATATCCTCGGCGATCGACGGGTCGCCCAGATCGTCCCAGCCCCACCAGCGTGCATCCAGCGCCTCGCGCTCGCTCGCGACCACCGCCCCGCCCACCACCCGGGCGAAGTAGATCAGATCGATGTGCTGGTGCCCTGGTGCGATAGTCTCCAGCAGGATGCACCGCGGCTGCGGCAGCACCGTCACCGCCCCGAGCGACTCGGCCGGCGTGAGCAGCGCTACATCGAGGCCGCTCTCCTCCCACACCTCGCGCAGCGCCGCCACATCCGGCAGCTCGTTCGGCTCGATGTGCCCGCCCGGCGGCAGCCACATCGCGAGCTTGCGGTGCAGCAGCAGCAACGTCCGCCCGCCATCGACGACGAACGTCGTCGCGGTGAAATCCCGCGTCACCGCCGCTTCGCTCTGTGCGCTGTTCATCGTGTGACTCCCGGTTGCTTGTGTTTTGTTCGCGTATAGATCATTGGGGCACGGTACCCGCGTAGTATACTAACGCCGTAGGTAACGCACGAGCGCCCGCATTTTGTATAATGGCCGTGGGTGAGGCGTTGGAGCGATGGAGGTCCCTGGTGGAGAGTTTGCGCATACCCATTTTGAAGATCGGCGATGTACTGATCGCGTCGATCCAGGTGGCCCTGCACGACGCATCGGCCGTGCAGTTCAAAGATGATTTGCTGCAGCGTATCTACGATACCAAAGCGCGCGGTCTGATCGTCGATCTCACCGCAGTGGATGTCGTTGATAGCTTCATCGGCCGCCTGATCAGCGATATCGCCTCCATGTCGGGCCTGATGGGCACGCGGGTGGTCATCACCGGGCTCCAGCCAGCCGTGGCCATCACCCTCGTCGAGCTTGGGCTTGAGCTGCCGCAGGTCCTCACGGCGCTGAACCTTGAGAAAGGCCTAGTGATGCTTCGTCGCCAAGTCGGGGAGATCGGGAATGATGCAGGGTAAAGTTGCGGCTATCCGCAGCGACCTCGACATTGTAATTGCCCGAACCCTGGCGCGCGATACGGCCAAAAATCTGGGGTTTGGTGCAATCGACCAGGCGCGCATCGCCACGGCCGTGAGCGAACTGGCGCGCAATATCTTCCTCTACGCCGGCACTGGGTCGGTCTCGGTCCGCGAGATCGAACGCGCCGGGCGCAAGGGCATCGAGATTATCTGCGATGACCAGGGCCCAGGCATCACCGATATCGACCTTGTCATGCAGGATGGCTACAGCACGTCCCGTGGCATGGGCATGGGCATGCCGGGTGCCAAGCGCCTGATGGACGATTTTAGCATCAACTCGCGCGAGGGCGTCGGCACGACGATCACCTGCCGCAAGTGGCGAACCTAGCTTCGCACCCCCGCTGCAACTTCTTTGGCCGTACCATCGTATTACTCTCTGTGAATAAGATGCGTCCCGCATCTGGCTCGCGGTGCGTGAGCCGGCGGCGCAAGGGAGAGTACGGTGGCCGAGCCTTCTGTCGAACTGATCCAGTGTGCCCAGCGCGGCGACCCCGAGGCGCTGACGCAGCTGGTCATCACGCAGCAGCACTATGTCTACAGCATCGCCATGAGCGTGCTGCGCAACCCCGACGACGCCGCAGACCTGACGCAGGAGGCGTTCATCCGCCTGTTCCGCGCGCTGCCGCAGTACAACGGCGAGAGTCGTTTCACCACCTGGCTTTATCGCCTGGTGGTCAATCTCGGCCGCGATGAGCTGCGCCGCCGCGGCCGTCAGGTCCCGCTCGTACTGCCGATCGATGGCGACGACGAGCTCGACCCGATCGCCGGTGTGGCCGACGATGATCGCTGGTCTGACCCGGCGCTGGCGCTCGATACTCGCGAGACCAGCGAAAGCGTCAGGCGCGCGCTGGCCCAACTTGAGACCCACTACCGCACGGTGCTGACGCTCTACTACTTTGACGATATGAAGTATACCGATATCGCCGAGGTGATGGGGCTGCCGCTCAACACAGTCAAGAGCCACATCAGGCGCGGCAAAGAGCGGCTGGCCGCGCTGATCGAGGCCGACAGCATCCCGCCGGTGGCAGCGCCGCCGGTGGCCCGCGAGCCGCAGAAGCAGCTTCCCGCCCGCTCATTTCGGCTGGCGTTCTGAGGGTACACCATGAACTGTGACGAAGCGCGCGACGCGATCGCGCTCAACACGACTGTGACTGACCTGCGGCTCCAGGCTCATCTAGCCCAGTGCCCGCGCTGCGTCAGCTATCGCGCCAGCATGGTCAAGCTCGATAGGCTGGTGCCCGCTGCGCTGCGCTGGCAGGCACCCACCAACTTCAGCGCCCAGCTCATGCTGCTCGCGGCCTCGCCGGCGCGCTGGAGCAGCGCGCCGCTGCCCGCCAGGCCGAAGCGCTGGTACACCGTGCTGGTCTACCTGCTCACACTGGCGATCATCGGTATCTCGCTGATACTGGCCTGGCGCGCCGGAGTATTCGCCCTCGGCCAGCTGGGGGTCGAGCTGAACATTGCCACGATCTCGGCCGGGCTGGCGCGCGCCGGGACCTGGATCACCGATGCGCTCCCCGGCCGCGAGGCGACGCTGCTGCTGCTGCTGCGGCTGCGCAATGTCGGGCTCTGGGTGCTCGCTGTGGCCACGGTCTGGACGATGGTCGAGCGGCGCGGCGCGCTGTTCGCCAGCCCGATGACCGGCGCTGGGGCGTAGCTCAGCTAGCCAGCAGCCAGTAGTAAGTAGCGAGGAGGGCATTGTGGTCATCGCCACAATGCCCTCCTGGTTTCTTGCCTCGTACGCCACGCCGGCGGATTGGCTCCCTCCTCATGGCTCTTTCCTACCATCCTACTGACTACGCTTCGCTAGCGCTTGATGCGGAACGCGCCCCAGCCGGCGTAGCTCGCCGCCTCGCCCAGCTCCTCCTCGATCCGCAGTAGCTGGTTGTACTTCGCCACCCGGTCGGTGCGGGCCGGCGCGCCGGTCTTGATCTGCCCGGCGTTGGTGGCAACCACTAGGTCGGCGATGGTGACATCCTCGGTCTCGCCCGAGCGGTGCGAGACGATCGCCGTCCAGCCGCTGCGCTGCGCCATCTGGATGGCATCCATGGTCTCGGAGAGCGAGCCGATCTGGTTGAGCTTGATCAGGATCGCGTTGCCGCAGCCCTCGTCGATCGCCCTGGCCAGGCGCTTGACGTTGGTCACCAGGAAATCATCGCCGACGAGCTGGACCTTGTGGCCGATGCGCTCGGTGATCATCTTCCAGCCTTCCCAGTCGTCCTCGGCCAGGCCGTCCTCCAGCGAGATCAGCGGGTAGCGGGCGGCGATGTCGACCCAGTAATCCACCATCTCGGTCGACGAGAGCGAGCGGCCCTCGCGCTCCAGGTGGTACTTGCCGTCCTTGTAGATCTCGGAGCAGGCCGGGTCCATCGCCAGCATCACCTGCTCGCCGGCCTTGTAGCCGGCCTGCTCGATCGCCTGCATGATCAGCTTGAGCGGCGCCTCGTTGTCAGGCAGGCTGGGGGCGAAGCCACCCTCATCGCCGACGGTGGTGCTGAGGTGTTGCTCGCGCAGCAGATCGTGGAGCGCGTGGTAGATCTCGGTGCCCCAGCGCAGCGCCTCGGCGAAGCTCGAAGCGCCCACCGGCATGACCATGAACTCCTGGAAGTCGGTGGAGTTGGTAGCGTGCTTGCCGCCGTTCATGATGTTCATCATCGGCACCGGCAGCACGTGGCCGAAGACGCCGCCGAGGTAGCGGTACAGCGGCAGCCCGTAGGCGGCGGCCGAGGCCTTGGCCGCCGCCAGCGAGACCGCCAGGATGGCGTTAGCGCCGAGCTTGCCCTTGTTCTCGCTGCCGTCGAGCGCGATCAGTGTCGCGTCCAGCCCGATCTGGTCGCTGGCATCCAGCCCCTCGATCGCCTCGGCGATGATGGTGTTGACGTTCTCCACCGCCTTGAGCGTGCCCTTGCCCCGGTAGCGCCGCTTATCGCCGTCGCGCAGCTCGACCGCCTCGTGGATGCCGGTGGACGCCCCTGACGGCACGATCGCGCGCCCGATATCGCCGGTCTCGACTCGCACATCGACCTCGATCGTTGGGTTGCCGCGCGAGTCCAACACTTCGCGCGCGACCACAGAGTCAATAATGGTGGACAAGCTAATACTCCTTGTTGTTGAGAGGCAAGTAGGAGACGGAGCAAGTAGGAGAAGGAGCAAGTAGGAGTGTCTACTTGCTACTTTCTACTCGCTCCTTATTACTGGTTGCTTCCTACTCGCCCCTTACTCTTCGCTCCGTGCTACTGGCCGCTGAGCCCGATCTGCTGGTAGAGCCTGGTTATATCGAAGTGGGCGTCCAGTAGGCTCGTGAAACGGGCGATCTTGCCTGGCTGCTTGAAGCGGACGTGGCCGAAGACCTGCTCGGCGCGCTCGACGGTGGTGAGCGTATCGTCGCTGACTAATAGGATAGGCACCTCGCGCTCCTCGGCGCGGTCGAGCACCCGCGGGTTTGGCCGGATGTTGCCGGTCAGCACCAGCACTGAGGTGGAGGTATCGAGCGCGGCGAACTGGATATCGGTGCGGTCGCCGCCGGTGATCACGGCCTTATTCGGGCGGCGGCGGAAGTGCGACAGCGCTGCCTCGGCCCCCATCGCGCCGATCAGCAGGTGCTCGATCAGCTTCTCGCTCCACTCCTGGCTGCCGATCATCTGGCCGCCGAGGAATTCCTGCAGGTCGCCGACGGTCACGCCAGCGAGTTGTGCATCCTCAGGCAGCACGCCGAAGACCGAGATGCCGGCATTTTCCAAAAACGGCACCACGGTCTTTTTGACGTACTCGAGCTTCGGCTCCTCGATGCCGTTGAGCATCACGCCCACCAGCCGATCGCCGAGGTAGCGCTGCACCGAGAGGATCGCGTCCAGCGAGAGCAGCGAGCGGTAGCGCGCCACCAGCAGCACCGGCGCCTGGAGCATATCCGAGACCTGATCCGTCGAGAGGTTGGCCAGCGTACCCTCGGCCCAGGTGTTGGCCCCCTCCAGGACCACCAGGTCCTTGCCGCGGGACACGGCGGCGTAGGCTTCGCGCAGCTTGCGCTGGTACTCGGGGGCCTGGCCGCGCAGCGCCTGCTCGACGCCACTCTGGGTCACCAGCACCGGCGCGATCGCCGCGAGCGGGTCGCTCAGGCCGAAGTGGTCGCGGATGAAGACCGTGTCCTCATCGATCGGCCCCTGCTCGGTGACGGTGACCGACGCGCTGAAGGGTTTCATGTAGCCGATCGCATAGCCATCGCGGCGCGCACGATCCAGCAGCCCGACGCAGGTGGCGCTTTTGCCCACGAAGGTTTCCGTCGAAGCGACATAGAGTGTGGCCATCAGACCTCCTCAGCCTTGCAGAATAATCCGCGCATCGAGCACGATCGCGCCCTCGCCCTGATTGTAGACCACCAGCGGGTTAATATCCATCTCAACGATCTCGGGGAAGTCGGTGACGAGCTGCGACACCCGCAGCACGGTCTCCTCAGCGGCCACAAGATCGGCTGGCGGCTCGCCGCGCACGCCTTTGAGCAGGGGGAAGGTGCGGATGGCGCGCACCTGATCGTGGACCTCCTCGCTCGTCAGTGGGGCGAGCCGGAAGGCCACATCCTTGAGCACCTCGACGTAGATCCCGCCCATGCCGAATCCGATCAGCGGGCCGAACTGTGGGTCGCGGCTCACGCCCACCAAGATCTCGCGGCCTTTGCGCACCTGCTCCTGGATCAGCACCCCCCAGATCGTGGCATCTTTGCTGTACTTGCGCGCCCGGTACTCGATCAGTTCGTAGGTATCGCGCGCGGCGGCCGCGTCCGGCACGCCGACTTTGACGCCGCCGATATCGCTTTTGTGCAAAATATCGGGCGACGAGATTTTCATCACCACCGGGAAGCCGACGCTGCTGGCGATCTCGGCGGCCTGCTCTGGCGACTGCGCCAGCCGGCTCTGCGGGAGCCGCATTCCATAGGCCTCTATCACCTCGCGCGCCTCGATCTCGCCGAGCTCGACCCGGCCGCTGGCGCGGACATCGGCGAACAGCTTGCGCACCCTCTCGGCGTCCACCGCGAAGTGCGGCACGCTGCCACGATCCCGCCCGACCCACTCGCGCTGCCGGACCATAGCGGCCAGCGCCGAAACCGCGCGCTCGGGGAACGCGTAGTTAGGGATACGATGCTCCTGCAAAATCGCCAGCGCCGGCCCGAGCGAGACTGCGCCCATATAGCTCGCCAGCACCGGCTTCGGCTGACCGGCGCACAGCTCGGCGATGGCGCGCGCCGTCTCCTCCGGCTCGGAGCCGGCCTGCGGCGTGAACAGCACCAGCAGCGCATCGACGTTCGGGTCAGCGATGGCGGCGGCGATCCCGATGCGGTAGCGGTCGGCGCGCGCGTCGCCGATCACATCGATCGGGTTGTGGACGTTGGCGGTCGGCGGCAGGCCGGCCATCAGCGCCGCCACCGTCTCCGGGGTGAGCTCGGCGAGCCGCAGCCCAGCGCGCTCGATCGCGTCGGTGGTGATGATTCCTGGGCCGCCGGCGTTGGTCACGATCGCCACCCGGTCGCCGGGGGCCAGCGGCTGGTACGCGAAGGCCAGGGCATAGTCGAACAGCTCCTCCATGGTGTTGGCGCGGATCACGCCAGACTGGTCAAAGGCCGCCTCGTAGGCCTTCTCCGAGCCAGCCAGCGAACCGGTGTGGGATGATGCGGCCTTGGCCCCGGATGACGTAGTGCCGCTCTTGATAGCGATCACCGGGACGCGCTTGGTCACCTCGCGGGCGGCGGCGATGAACCCAGGCCCATCGGAGATGCCCTCCAGGTAGGCCAGGATGACCCGGTTATTGTCGGGATCCTCGCCCCAGGCCCGCAGCAGCGCCACCTCGTCGATATCGGACTTGTTGCCGAGCGAGACGAAACGCGAGAAGCCGATGCCCTGGCTGGCGCTCCAGTCCAGGATGGCGGTGCAGATCGCGCCGGACTGCGACATGAATGCGATCTGGCCAGGGGCCGGCATAATGGCGGCGAACGAGGCGTTCAGCTTGCTGATCGTATCGATGATGCCGAGACAGTTCGGCCCGACCATCTGCATGCCGTACTGCTTGACGAGCGCCACCAGCCGCCGTTCGAGCTCCGCGCCCGCGCCGCCGACCTCTTTGAAGCCGGCGGTGATGACCACCAGCCCCTTGACGCCTTTCTTGCCGCATTCCTCGACCACCGCCAGCACGCCGCCGACCGGGATGACGATCACGGCCAGGTCGATCGGCTCGGGGACATCGAGTACCGATGGGTAGGCCTTCAGACCGAGGATAGTGCTGGCGCTGGGGTGGATCGGGAAGATGCGGCCGGCGTAGCCATTCTCGACGATATTGTTGAGCACCCGGTGCCCGAGCCGCGTCGCATCGGGGGATGCCCCGATGACAGCCACTGCGGACGGGGCGAAGATCGATTCGATCATGCCCGGAACTCCTCTCGAAACTGTGGTATGGTTGGTATCATACCGCAAGTGCGAGATGCGGGCAACTGTTAACACGGAGGGTTGCGATGGAGACATACACCGATTTGCTCGGCCGCGCCTGGCGGCTGTTTCGCGCCAACCGGGCGCTGTGGGCGCTTAGCCTGATCGCGGCGATCTGCGGCCGCTTCGGTACGGCGGGCACCAGCGTCAATAGTAATACCAGCTTCAACAGCAGCTCCAGTGAGCTGCCGCCGTGGATGAGCGAGCTCAGCGATATACCGGCGCTGCTCACGCGCTACGCGCCGCTGCTGGTTGGGCTGATCGCCGTCTCAGTCATCGTCGGGCTGGTGCTGTGGGTCGTCGGCTGGCTGGCGATGGGCGGCCTGATCGTCGCCACCGACGCCGCAGACCGCGATGCGCCAGTGACCTTCGGTGCATCGATCGGCCAGAGCCGCAAGCGCCTGCCGACGCTGCTGCTCACCGACCTGCTGCTCCAAATCCCGACGCTGGTCTTCTCGCTGGTCATGGTTACGTTTGCAATCTGGCTGCTGACCACCGTGCTCGGTGCGCTCGGGAGCTCGCTGTCCGACCCGAGCGGCGGCAGCTCGCCGGACCCCTCAAGCTTCACCCAGATACTCGCGCCGATCTTCGGCTCGCTGTTCTGCATCGTTCCGCTGGCGCTGCTGCTGACCATCTATCAGGTCATCGTCCGCGTGATGATGGAGTTTAGCGCGCGGCTGATCGTGCTGCGCGGCCTTGGGGTGCGCCAGAGCATCGGCGAGGGCTGGCGGCTGCTGCGGGCCAACCTCGGGCGGGCTGCTGGCACGTGGGTGCTGTTCGCGCTCATCGGGGCTGTGGCTGGGCTGGTCCTCGCTGTGCCGACGGCGCTGCTGCTCAGCGGCGCTATGCTCAGCCCCTCGGCCACGCTGGCGACGATCGGCTTCGCGCTGCTGGCGATGACATTTATCATCCGGGGGCTCAGCTCGGCCGTCAACATGCTGATCGGCGGCTTCTCCAGCACGCTGTGGACGCTGATCTTCCGCCGCGCCGCCGCCCAGCCAGCGCCGATGCCATCGGGGACGGTGCCGCAGGTCTAGGCCACCGCCGCCGGGCAGATCGTAGATAGCCGCAGATGCCGGGCAGGGGGCCGCTCATCTCCGCCAATCCGCGCGAATGTCGGCGTGAGTGTCAGCAGAATCAGCGGTGCTGCTGGTAGTCACGCCAGCGATACTATCGCCGCCCGACGTGCAGACGCCGGATGGGCCAGCCACGCTTGCGGCACCCTTCTTGCCAGACGTAATGATGAGCGCAGGGGGCCGCCACGAGCCCGCATACGAGCGGGCAACGCGGGGCAGCATCGAGCGCGATTTCGATCAGACGAGGAGAGTACAATGAGCAATCCACAGCGCGTCGCGGGCGATCAGCATCCCGAGCAATGGCAGCGCGATCTCAACCCTGAGCCGATGGCCGGTCAGAACCGGGGCGTGCTCGACGACCAGGGGCAGAAAGAGCTGCAGACCGCGTACGATATCAAAGATATTCACGAGCTGCTCGGCAACCTGACCGACGACAACCTGCGCCAGATCCCGATCCTGCCGCACGGCATGCGTCTCCAGCAGGGCGCGACCTACGTCGATCTCCATGACCCAGCGCGCACGGTGTTCAAGGCGCGCGGCGATATGATGGCCGAGGCGCACAACTGGTACGTCCCCAAATCCGAGGTGGACTATCAGCTGTGGAACGAGATCATCGGCGTGACCGAGGCGGCCAGGCTCGATGCGCCCGAGGAAGACGCGACGAGCTAGCGCGATGATGGCCGATAGGGCAGCCGGGCAAGCTGTCCATAGATGGCCACAGATGCCGGGCAGACTATTCACGCCTCGTCGCTGCCCACGATGCACACGCTGCTGAGCTTCCCGGAGGCTACGTTGGTATGCCGTCGCTCGGCTGTACGTGCAGCCTCCGGGAAGCTGGCACCGCAGTCAGCGCGGCCGCCGCGACGCTACCCATCGTCGTGCACATAACGCAGGGAGCAACGTGTGCGATCACGTGCATCTCGCTCCATCAGCTACGCGCTCTTCCTCGTCGCACTGCTCGTGCTGCTCATCGGTTGCGCCGCACGCCCCGCCCCGGCACAGCAGCTGCGGGTCGTCAACGCCAGCGGCGCGGCGATCGTGGGGCTGACAGTGCTGTTCCCCGGCTCGACGTCGGCCTCTGAGGCGCTGCGGGTCGAGTTTGGCGATCTGCCGCCCGGTACTACCACCGACTACCGCGAGGTGCAGGGCGGGGTCTATCGCTACGCTGCCTACAGCTACAGTTCGGGCGGCCAGACCATCACGCAGTCGGTGACCGATTGGGTCGGCGAGCGCCCGATGACCGGCAGCCGGTTCACCTACCGCATCGCGGTCGACCCCAAACTCCCGCCTGGCGGCCAGATCCAGCTGCTGGAGGCGGTCGTCGATGCGCCGTAGCGCCATCGCGCAGCGGCACACGCCTCCTCACGCCGCGGCCGTCACAGCCACCGCGTCATCCGGCGCGTAGCGATCCAGCATGATGGCGAGCCGGTCGGCGCGGTCAAGCAGCGCGCCCCGCTCCATCCGCCCAAGGGCGATCAGCCCAGCGAGTTCATCGTACAGCTCGGGCAGCCCGAGCCACCCAACCACCTGCTCGTGGATCCACTTGTTGTAGGCTAGCGGGTAGACCCGTCTGGCGATGAACACCGCCTGGAGCAGCTCCTGCGCCCCGTGGTACAGCCGGTCGAAGGCGTAAAACGGTATATCGCGCCTGGCGTAGCTGCGCACCCGCTCGATATCCAGCGCCACGGCGTCGCGTGCCATGCGCAGCCGCGCCGCGCGCAGCGCCTCGTCGTAGTACGGCAGCCAGCGGGCGCGCAGCTCGGCAAAGGCTGTGCCGTCCTGCCACAGCGCCACAGCGTACGCCAGGTGGTTACCGATCTCCAGCTCGAACCCGTCTGGCCCGCCGCCATCGTCCCAGACTGTCGGCGTGTACTGCCCGTCAATGACGTCGAGGTGGACGCGGGCGAACGGCCCGTTGGCCTCCAGCCGGCGAAAGACCGAATCGCGGCGGTAGCGCTCAGCCCAGGCGGCCTCGATCGCCAGCCGCGCGTCCGCCGGCAGCGCAGGGTCTACCAGCAGCGCCATATCCAAGTCGCTCTGGGGTGTGGCCACGCCGCGGGCGCACGAATTGACCAGCAGCGCGGCGCGCACCGGCCACGACTGGGCGAAGTCCACGATCGCGGCGGCGGCATCGGCGTGGGAAGGCGTGGGGAAGGCGTGGGAAAGGCTCATCGAGCTGCTCCTGAGCATGCCCCAGCACGCATCTCATTCTTGCATTGCGTGTAGGTGGTCACACCGGCGGTTGAATGTGGGGAAGCGATGTGCTCTATGCTACAATACCATAGCATCAATGGAGCGCACGAGATCATCAGAAGATCCTGTTCATCGGCCAGGAACACCGCAGCATAAACCATGGAACGATCTGATGAGTATACAGGCGGTGGAATTGCAAATCGAACGCCTCAGCCGACCCGACAAGACGCGGGTTTTGGGGCGTCTGGCGCTCAATCTGACCCACAGCTGGCCTGGTGTTGAAAAGATAGCGAGTATGCATGGTGGGGATGCGTGCATCGTTCACACACGCATCCCCATCGATGCTGCGGTTAAGAGCGTAACTTCGCTCGCCGGCGCATTGCTCCGGATAAATCGGCCGTCGTAAGCCGGCGCGGCTGCTCGACCCGCTCCTGGTGGTCGGCGACACACATCGCCCAGAGCTCATCGTGCATGCTGGCTCGCCGCGCTACCCGCCGTCCGGTGCAGCGTGGAGATCCCGCTCGCCGCGTCGCGCGCGAAGCCGAGCCTGGTGAACAGCGCATGTGACCGGGTGTTTGGCGCGTCGATCTCGGCGCGCAGCTCGCTGAGATCCAGCGCGCCAAACCCCACGCCGATAACCAGCTCCAGCACCTCGCGCATCAGCCCGCGACCCCAGTATGCCCGCGCCAGCAAACAGCCGACCTCGGCACCCGACCGGTCTTGGCCGAAGCTGTGCAGCCCGCAGGTGCCGATCAGCGCGCCGCTCTGGCGCAGCGCGACGCCCCACTCCAGCGACTCGCGGGCGGCGTAGAGCCGCTGGACGCTGGTGAGCATCCGGTCCACCACCGCCACATCGGCGAACGGCTCATCGCTGGCGTAGCGCATCACCTCGGCGTCGCCGTAGATCGCAAACAGCGCGTCGCGGTCTGCCTCGGTCAGCGGCCGCAGCGTCAGCCGCGTGGTGCTCAGCTCCGGCAGCGACTCCCATAGCGCCTGTCGCATCGGGCATCTCCTCGCGTTAGCCCACGAGCCGCAGCAGCAGCTCTGCCAGCCCACCGTCAGCGCCGCCCGGAAGCAGCGGCACCGCGCCGACGCCGCTGGCGTACATTCGCGTCTGGCCGCGCCCGGGGTAGAGCAGCAGGCAGCTGGCCGCCGCGCGCGCGCCGTCGTAGCCGAGCGCGCCGAGGTAGGCGTAGCCATCGGCCAGCGCGTCCTCCGGCACGCCGTCACCGTCGGCGGCCAGGCGATACTTGGCGTCCAGCAGTAGCGCGCGCCGCGCCCCGGCTGCATCGTCCCATTCGATCGCCAGGTCCGGCACGCGGGTGTGGTCGTCAAGCGAGCCGAGCCGCCCGCGCGCCCCGCCGAGCGGTCGATAGCGCGGCTGGTAGCGTAGCGTCAGCGTCAGCTCGCCGCGGCGCACAACCAGCAGCGGCCGCCCCTCGCTCAGGCCCACAGCACAGCGCGCTGCGGAAAAGGTCACCATCTGCTGCTCCAGCACGTCTGGCGCGAATGCGAGCAGCGCCTGTGCCGTGCGGAGGGCACACCACGACTCATACAGCCGCGGCATATCCTCGATGGGGATGATCATCAGGGTCTCGTCCGGCCCGATCAGCGGCTGGCGGCGCAGCCCGAGCCACATGGCGTAGATTGTCCGCAGCCGCGCGTCGCGCCTGATGCGCGGCGTGAGCCGCACCCGCCCGGCGAGCTGCGGCAGCCGCCGCAGCGCCGGGGCGGCCAGCAGCCGCCGCACGCGGCGCAGCACCTCCAGGCAGCGTTCGGCCAGCGCGGCGAGCCTGATCGCTCTCGGCTGGTCTGGCCCCTGGCGGCGAGCCGCCAGCATCAGCGCGCGCTCGCCGGCGCTGGCGCGGCGGGCCAGCGCCCGCAGCACCAGCGCCAGCAGCTGGAGCTCGTAGCGGTCATCGGCGATGGCCGAGGTATGGCCGGGGATGGTGCGCGGCAGCCGTCCGCCGGCCGGGCTGATGGCCCGCTGAAGCGCTGGGGCGTACTCGGGCGGGGCGGCGTCCAGCGGCGCACGCGCGGCAGCGTCCAGTGCGGCTGGGGTAGCATCGCGCACAAGGTCCAGCGCGAGGTCTGCCGGCACGGCGGCGGGGTGCTGGTATGGCCGGCCGAGCAGCGCGGCTGCGGCGCTGGCGAACGTCTCGAATGGCTCGCCGAGCAGCGCCACGCTGCGCTCCAGCGAGTCCTCGCCGGCGGCGGCGAGGAGCCCAGCGCGCTCGCCGGCCGCAGCGCCGATCTGCGCCGCCAGGCTCAGCGCGATGCGCTGTAGGTCGTCGAGTAGCAGCGCGTGCTGCTCGGAGTCGAGCTTGCCGGCGGCGACGCGCAGTGCGCGCTCCAGCGTCCAGCTCGCGCCGGCCTCACCTTCGACAGACAGCCGGAGCTGGTGCAGACCTGCCGCGCCGCCGGCGTTCCAGCGCCAGCGCCAGGTTCGCTCGCCGGGCCGTAGGAATGGCTCAAGCTCCACACCGTCCAGCGACAGAGTGGCGCGCGCTTCGGGCGGCAGCGCACAGCAGAGCTCGGCCGGTTCGTAGATCGCTAGCTGCGGCAGATCCTGCGTTGCGGGCGTCAGCGCGATGGTCTGCATACGCTCCTCGGCGGGCCGCTGCGGCTCACGAGTCGCTAGCGGGCGGTGGCGTCGGCTGCGGGTCGTCGGTGGCCACCAGGTCGGCGCGCTGGATCCAGCCGACGGTGCGCCACTCGCCGCGCACCACCGCCTCGAACCAGCCGTCGCGCTCGCGGAAGACGAAGATCCGGCTCTCGGTGGTCAGCTTGATCAGCGCGCGGGCCTTCTCGCTCGGCGCGGCGCGCACCACCACCCCATCGGTGGCCGGTCGGAAGACCGGGAAATCGGGCGGCACGAGCGCCGCGAGGTCGTTCGGGTCGCGCTGCGCGAGGTAGCGGGCGATCCCGGCGTCGATGCCAGCGGCGACGGTCTGGGCGCGCTTGAGCAAAAACGCTCGGTCGGCGGCGTTGGTGAGGTAGCCGGTCTCGATGATCACCGCCGGAGTGGTCTTGGCGCTGGCGTGGATGTGGCGTCGGTAGCTGAATGCGTAGTAGCCGCGCATGTTGAAGGTGATCGCGTCGTCCTGCGGCAGCCCGGTGGTAGCGGCGTACGCGGTCGTCAGCGAGTCGAGCAGTGCCTGCGACGCATCCGACGTGCGCCAGGGCGTGGCCATCTTGAAGCCGCGCGGCCTAGCGCTCGTGGAGCCGTCGGCGTGGATGGCCACGAAGGCGTCGGCGTCATAGCTCGGCGGCACGGTGGCCGGGATGAGATCTACGTCGTAGCCGCGCGCCTGGAGCAGCGCCACGACCCGCTGCGCGATATCGAGGTTGACATCGACCTCGCGCACGCCGCCGGCGCTGGCACCAGCCGAGGTGCGCAGCCTGGCGAGTTCGTCCGGCAGCTCGCTGGATTTCCAGTGGCCAACCTGCACCCCGACGCGCGGCACCGTCCGGCGCGGCGTGGGCGTCGGCGGGGCGAGCGTCGGCACAAGCGTCGGGACAGATGTTGGGATGGCCGACGCGGCGACCGTGGCGGCGATGATAGGCCGTGGGGCGCTTGGCGCGGCGGCGATGGCGACTGCCACCGCGTCTGGCCTCGCCTGCCGGTCGATCGAAACGATCGATGCGAACGCGACCAGCGCGAGCGATAGCAGCACACCTGCGAGCACAACGACTCGTCTCATACGACAATCCTCTTGCCTACGTAATTGAGCAAAAGTATAGCATGGCGATCGGGGCGATGGCTGGCGGCAAAAATGAGCGTTCGATAGGAAAACACGCGGAATGCTGTGGCACGAGGCCGGCGGTCTAGCCCGGCCGCACCCGCCAGAAGCGCACATTGAGCGCGTGGCGCCGCTCGACCGCCTCGTGGGCGCGGGCGAGGTTGCGTAGCATCACAAACGACTCCGCCAGCCAGATGAGATCGATGGTCAGGAACATGCCCCACAGCAGGAAGCTGTTGGCGATGCCGAAGCCAATGCGCTCGACCGGCTGGTTGACCCACGGGTCTTCCGGCAGGTAGCGCACCGGGAGTTGGCCGCTACGCTGGGCCACTGCGAAGCCGGCATCGCTCAGCGGGATCCACGGCTCGCTGCCGTCCAGCAGGTTGCGCGCTGCGAAGCTGCCCTGCGGCAGCGCGAGGCGGTAGCGCACCTCCGGGCCGCCGGTGCTGACGCGGCTCTCGACGAGCGTGGCCATCGCCTCGCGGCTGCGCGCCGCATCGGAGAGCGCGAGCGCGGCGGTCAGCCCGTCGAGCGCTATGAGCTCGATCAGCAGCAGCGGGGCGAGCAGCGCCCAGAGCAAAAAATGCTGGGGTATGGGGCGGAGCACATACATACGTCGCTACTACGCCGCTGGCTGGGGTGCGGGATGTATTGCCCGCGCTCCGGCTCGCGTATAATACTGGCTATGACACATGGAGCGCTCACACAGCTCGCCCACCGTCCGTGGCCCCGACCCGTCGCGCCCTGGGCGCTGGCGATGGAGTGGCACGATCTGCTTTTCGCCCACTGGCCGCTGCCGCCCGAGCTGCTGCGCCCGCTGATCCCGCCGCGCCTGACGCTTGAGACCTACGGTGGCAGCGCCTGGGTCGGCATCGTCCCGTTCCGCATGGCCGGCGTCCGCCCGCGCCTCGCGCCGCGCGTCCCCTGGCTCTCGGCCTTCGCTGAGCTCAACGTCCGCACCTATGTGACTGACGGCGTGCGCCCCGGCGTCTGGTTTTTCTCGCTCGACGCCGCCAACCCCGTCGCCGTCGAGCTAGCGCGGCTCGGCTTCCACCTGCCATACTTCGACGCCACCATGACGTGCGCGGCGGCTGGCGACAGCGTAGTGTACACCAGCCGCCGCACCCACCGCGGGGCGCGCGCCGCTCGCCTGACGGCCCGCTACCGGCCGACGGGCGCTGTGGCCCTTTCGGTGCCGGGCTCGCTCGAATCCTGGCTGACCGAGCGCTATGCGCTGTACGCTGCCAATGCCAGTGGCACTGTCTGGCGCGGTGAGATCCACCACCAGCCGTGGCCGCTCCAGCCGGCCGAGGCGCGCTTCGACGACCTGGCGATGCTGGCGCAGATCGGGCTGCCCGAGCCGAGCGCGCCGCCGCTGCTGCACTTCGCCCGCCGCCTCGACGTGGTGGCCTGGCTGCCAGAGCGGTTGAGCGCAATGCGGGGGATTGGGGGCGCAGCCCCCGAGATCCCCCCCTTTCTTTCGTGAGCCGCACACGCGCGGGCACTCCGCGCCATGGAAGCACTTTTCCTTGCTGCTGCACCCAGAGGGTACCCGGCAGCTCCGCTGCGCAGCAGCAGTAAAAACAGGAGCTACCGCGCTGCCGCAGGCTGAAAAAACGCACTGCGCAGTGTCAAAATCGGTTCCGTGGAACACGCGTGATGCGCATGGGGGATTGGGAGCGCAGCCCCCGAGATCGCCCCCTTTCTTTCGTGAGCCGTCCACGCGCGGAGTGGATCTTGGGATCTTGGGGGCGCAGCCCCCAAGATCCCCCCCCTTTCTTCTCCGGAATGTGTTATCTCATGTTGTATCTATAGGATGAGCTAATCGGAAGAGGCTAGCGCTATGGTCTACGACGCCGTCATCGTCGGGGCGGGGCCGAACGGCCTGGCCGCCGCAATCGCACTGGCCCGCGCTGGGCGGCGGGTGCTGCTCGTCGAGGCGAACGACCGCATCGGCGGCGGGCTCGCATCGGCTGAGCTGACCCTGCCGGGGTTCGTCCACGACATCGGCTCGGCGGTCCACCCGTTTGGCGTCGGCTCGTCGTTCTTCCGATCGCTGCCGCTGGAGCGCTTCGGGCTGCGCTGGGTCCACCCCGCCATCCCGTTGGCCCACCCGCTGGACGGCGGCGGCGCTGCGCTGCTCCATCGCTCGCTCGATGCGACCGCCGCCGGCCTCGGCGCTGACGGGCGCGGCTACCGCGCGCTGTTCGCTGCGGCGACGCGGGACTGGGAGCACATCGCCGCCGACGGCCTCGGGCCGCCAAAGCTGCCGCGCCACCCGCTGGCCCTGGCCGGGTTCGGCGCGCGCGCACTCTGGCCGGCGAGCTGGGTCGCCCGGCTGCTCTTCGGCACCGCGCCGGCCCGCGCGCTGTTCGGTGGTCTGGCGGCCCACGCCTGCCTCCCGCTCGATACCCCGGCCACCACGGCCGTCGCGCTGACCCTCGGTACGCTCGGCCACGTCTTTGGCTGGCCGGTACCGCAGGGCGGGGCGCAGCGCTTCGCCGATGCGCTCGCCGCCTACTTCCGCGCGCTCGGGGGCGAGATCGTCGTTGGGCAGCGCGTCAGCGACCTCGCCACGCTGCCGCCGCGGCGCGCCACGCTGCTTGACCTCGCGCCGCAGCAGGTGCTGGATCTGGCGGGCGGCCGGTTTCCCGATAGCTACCGCCGCGCGCTGGCCCGCTTCCGCCACGGCCCTGGGATCTTTAAGCTGGACTGGGCCCTCGACGCCCCGATCCCGTGGGCCGCCCCGCCGGCGCGGCTGGCCGGGACCGTCCACCTCGGCGGGACACTGGAGGAGCTAGAGGCTGCTGAGCGCGCCCCATGGCTCGGCCAGACCCACCCGCGGCCCTACGTCCTGCTGGCCCAGCCCACCATCGCCGACCCGAGCCGCGCCCCGGTCGGCAAGCACACCGCCTGGGCCTACTGCCACATCCCGCGCGGCGGCGAGCAGGACATGACGGCGGCGATCGAAGCCCAGATCGAGCGTTTCGCACCCGGCTTCGGCCAGCGCATCATCGCCCGACGCGCCACGGGCCCAGCCGCGCTCGAGCGCTACGACGCTAATCTGATCGGCGGCGATATCACCGGCGGCGTCTCCGACCTCGGGCAGCTGCTCACCCGCCCGGTCGTCAGCCTCGACCCGTACGCCACGCCGCTGCCGGGGCTGTTCCTCTGTTCGGCCTCCACCCCCCCCGGCCCCGGCGTCCACGGGCTGTGCGGTTTCTACGCGGCACAGTCCGTGCTGCGCTACCTGAGATAAGCCGCGCGCTGTGCGGCCTACCGATGTGCCGCGCGCTGTGCGGCCTACTGTGGTATGACGCGCCGAACGACTGCGCGCCAGCTGGGAGGACAATATGACCGAACACGCCTCGCTCGAACGCCAGATCGCCGCCATGCGCCGCTGGCAGCGCATGATCGCCGCCGCGCTGGTGGCCTCGATCCTGCTTCATCTAATCGTTGTTGGGTTTTTGTTTCGCACGCGGATGATGGTGCAGCAGCAGCTCGTCGCGCTGGAGGCCAGCCTGGAGCCGATAGGCCAGGCGACGTTCACGCTCGATGTGCCGGTTCGCCGAGATATCCCGATTGCGACGTCGGTCCAGGTGCGCAAGACCATCAACGTCCCGATCGTCACAGATGTGATGATCGATACCCAGGTGGTGGTCCCGATCAGCATCCCGCTGATCGGCGTGCAGAAGATCACCGTCCCGATCAAGACGACGGTGCCGGTTAAGACCATTGTCCCGATCACATTAGATGAGACGGTGCCGGTGAATGCCACCGTCCCGCTTGATTTCAGTATCCCGATCGATATTCAGCTGGCGAAGACGCCGCTCGCTGGCTATCTGCAGCAGCTGCGTCGCGCGATTGAGTCTCTGAAAGACCAACTATGAGCGCTATGAGCGCACCTGCGATCGAGATGGAACACGTCGACTTAGCCTTCGGTAACGATACTGGGGTCTTCGATGTCAGCTACACCGTCCCGAGCGGCACGATCCTCGGCATGATCGGGCCGAGCGGCTGCGGCAAGACCACCAACGTCCGTCTGATGACCGGACTCGCCCCGGCGCAGCGCGGCACCATTCGCGTGCTCGGCAAATCGCCATCGAAGTTTACATCGGCGGACCGCGAGCGCATCGGTTATATCCCGCAGAGCTTTGTGCTCTACCCCACGCTCACCGTCGCCGAAAATATGACGTTCGTCGCCTCGCTCTACGGCATGGGCTGGCGGCGGCGACGCCGCAGGATGCGCGAGTTGCTGGAGTTCGTCGATCTCAGCGACGCCCGCAACCGGCTCGGCAGAGAGCTCTCTGGCGGCATGCAGCGCCGCCTGATGCTCGCATGCGCGCTGATGCACGAGCCGGACCTCATTTTTGCCGACGAGCCGACCGCCGGGATCGACCCGGTGCTGCGCGGCCGGTTCTGGGAGTATTTTCGCCAGCTGTCCACGCAAGGCAAGACGCTGTTTATCACGACGCAGTACGTCGGCGAGGCCGCCTACTGCGACCAGGTCGCGGTGATGCGCAAAGGGCGCATCCTCGATATCGATACGCCCGAGCAGCTGCGTCGCAAGGCGGTGGGCGGCGAGGTGGTGGCGCTCACATTCGAGCGCATGCATATCGGCCACGCGCTTGACTACCTCAACTCCCGCGACGATGTGCTGATGGCAAAGATGGCCCCCGCTAGCCGCGATCAGATTCATGTCTATGTCGAGCGGGCCGGGCCGCTGCTGCCGGTGCTACTTAAATCGCTCGAAGACGATCGCTCGCTCCAGGTGCTCGGGGCCGAGGAGTTCACGCCCTCCTATGACGATGTCTTTATCACGCTGATGGAGCGTTCCGAAAAGGAAGCAGCATGAGCCATACGACTATCGATCCGCGCCGCCACCGCCGCACCTGGCTCGGACGTGGGTTCTCACGTATCGGCGCGTTCTTCTCCAAAGAGCTCATCGAGGTGATTCGCCAGCCGCGGCTCATTATCAGCCTCGTCGGCGGCCCGCTGCTGGTGCTGGTGCTCTTTGGGATCAGCTTCCAGAACAGCACGCCGCGGCTGCGCACGATGGTGGTGCTGCCGCCAGAC
>JAYUUK010000415.1:0-2979 GCA_043754595.1 Roseiflexaceae bacterium
GAATGAGGTTGTTGCTGATCCGCACTCGCTGCGGCGAGACCGGGTAGACCTGTCCGTTTTTCTTGCCGCGCTAGATCTCGATACCCTGCTCGGCATCCCAGATCTGGTTGCGCTCGATGACGACGTCCTGCGAGTCATACTGGACCTGCAGCGCCATGCCCGTCGAGGTTGAGACGGCGCGGAAGCCCCACATCTGGTTGCCGCGCACCGTCACGTTGCGGCTGCTCTTAATATCGACGGCGTTCTCGCGGGTCTCGTGGAGGCGGTTATTCTCGATCAGGACGTTGGATGCCCAGCGCTTATAGCCTGGGTAGTCTGGCGTGTTGACCTGCACGGCGTCGCCCGATGTGTTATGGATATCACAGTTGCGGACGACGATATTGCTGGCGGTCATGATACCGACGCCGTGTGCATCGGCCGAGCCGGCGTCAAAATTGTGGATATGGCTGGACTCGATAGTCACATTGGTGACGTCGGTGCCGACGCGGACGCCATAGCCAGTGCCGCCGGAGAGATCGAGGCGGCGCAGGGTGATGTGGTGGGCCGGGGCCTCGATCCTGGCGCCGTCCTCTTTGCTGACGATGGTCAGGTCTTCGACATTCCAGTAGGCCGCGCCCCCGATGATCCGTAGCTTACCGCTCAGCTTCGTCCCAGCGACGCCGCGGAGGGTGATGGGGGCGGCAGCAGTGCCAGCCACTCGTAGTACAAGGTCGCCGCTCATTGTCGATGCTGGAAGGATGATGGTCTGGCCGGGGCGCGCTGCATCGACGAGCGATTGCCACGTGTTGGTGGCGGCGGGCTGTGCCTGGCTGAGCGGGGCGAACATGATAGCGAGTAGTAGCAATAACTGCATGAAGACTCCTGTGCTGAGTGAACCGACGCCGGAGCGGGCGAGGTGGCGGCATCGCACTGCCGATCGCTCATCTGCTCCACAAGCTTGTGACTGCCTTCAAGCTCACAGGGGTAGTATCACACAGGAGATACGGGATAGCGCTAGTACTTATAGGTGAAAAAACCGTTAAGATTCTCTACCCCATATAGTAGCCAAGTTATTAAGATACCTTAACCCACGGTACATCGGCGATGCCCGCTCCGGCGTTGGCGGCGCGCGAGATCACGAACAGCAGGTCGGAGAGGCGGTTGAGGTACGGGCTGATCGCCGGGTTGATCGGCTCCTCGCGGGCCAGCGAGACCGTCCAGCGCTCGGCGCGGCGGCAGATAGTGCGAGCGAGGTGCAGCTGCGCTCCGGCGAGCGTGCCGCCCGGCAGGATGAAGGTCTTGAGCGGCTCTAGCCCGGCCTCCAGCGCATCGATCGTCTGCTCAATGGCGGCGATATCGGCATCGGCGATCCGCGGGATGTAGCCGGCCTCGCCTGGGGTAGCGAGATCCGCGCCGACGACGAACAGCTGATTTTGGGTCTGCTCCAGAATGGCGTCGATGTCCGGCAGGCTGAGGCTGGCGCGGGCGATGCCGATAGCGGCGTTGCACTCATCGACGGTACCATAGGCGTGGACGCGCAGCGCATCCTTAGCGACGCGCACGCCGCCGAACAGCCCGGTCTCGCCACCATCGCCGGTGCGGGTATAGATTTTCATGTCTTTGTCCTGATGGCGATATGGAGATCGCGCAGCTGCCGCTCGTCCACCGCAGATGGCGCGTCGCTCATGAGATCCACGGCCGCCTGGTTTTTGGGAAAAGCGATCACCTCGCGGATGGTCTCCTCCTCGGCCAAGACCATCACCAGCCGGTCCAGCCCGACGCCCATTCCGCCGTGGGGCGGGGCGCCGTACTCGAAGGCATCGAGCATATGGCCGAACTTGCGCTGCGCATCATCGCGGCTGATGCTGAGCAGGTCAAAAATCTGCTGCTGGATCTCGCGGCGGTGGATGCGGATCGAGCCGGAGCTGAGCTCGTAGCCGTTGAGGATCAGGTCGTAGGCTTTGGCGCGGACCTTGCCAGGATCGATCTCAAGCAGCGCCAGGTCAGCCTCCTGCGGCATGGTGAACGGGTGGTGGGCGGCGTCGTAGCGGCCCTCCTCGGCGTTCCACTCGAACATGGGGAACTCCAGCACGAAGCCCCAGTGGAGCGTGTTGGGGTCAGCGAGCTTGAGGCGGCTGGCGAGCTCGCGGCGCAGCTTATCGAGCACGGCGGAAGTCACCGCCTCGCTATCGGCCACCAACAGCAGCAGATCGCCCGGCGCGCCGCCGAGCCGCTCGACGATCTGCGCCAGCTCTTCGGGGCTGCTCTGCTTGGCGAAGCTGGCGCGCGGCTCGGCGGCATCTGGTGGGACGGCGAGCCACAGCAGGCCCTTGGCCCCGTGCTGGCGGGCGTAGTCGGTCAGCTCATCGAGCTGCTTGCGCGAGTAGCCGCCGGCGCCTGGCACGCGGATGCCGCGGACGCAGCCGCCGGCGGCGATCGTATCGCGGAACAGCGCGAACGGGCTGGCGGCGAGCAGGTCGTCGAGGCGGATCAGCTCAAGCGCGTAGCGCAGATCGGGCTTATCCGAGCCGAAGCGCTCCATGGACTCGGCGTACGTCAGGCGGGTGAAGCGTTCCGGCAGGCGCTTGTGCGGGGCCACGGCGCGCGAGACATCGGTGAACAGCTTCTCGACGAGCTGGAGGATATCCTCTTGATCCACAAAGCTCATCTCCAGATCGAGCTGTGTGAACTCCGGCTGGCGGTCGGCGCGCAGGTCCTCATCGCGGAAGCAGCGCGCCAGCTGGAAGTAGCGGTCGTAGCCGGCCACCATCAGTAGCTGCTTGAGCTGCTGCGGGCTCTGCGGCAGGGCGTAGAACGTGCCGGGGTGGACGCGGGACGGCACGAGGTAGTCGCGGGCGCCCTCGGGGGTGCTTTTGAACAGGATCGGCGTCTCGATCTCCAAAAACCCCTGGCCGTCCAGCACATCGCGGATCTGTTTGAAGATCCGATGGCGCAGCGCGATATTCTTCTGCATGCGCTCGCGGCGCAGATCGAGGTAGC
>JAYUUK010000416.1:0-8863 GCA_043754595.1 Roseiflexaceae bacterium
ACGTTGCGGCCAAAGTTATAGCGGCGCAGCCGGTGAGCGACCCGGCGACACCTGCCGAGTCGCTAAATGCCAGCGCTGAGGCGCGCGTCAGTCCAGCACAGACAGCGGCTGCAGAGGGTGCTGAAGGTAAGCCGCTTGTTGTCGAGCATGATACAGACCGGCAAGCGAAACGGGCCGCAGATAGAGAAGCAGGTATCGGCAAGCATGGTGCGCGCGAACCTATCCCTGATGAAGGATTGAGGGAAGGCTCGCAAGCTGGACAAGGTGACCCAGGCACTCGCACAAGTTATCGCAATCCTGAGAATGGTGCAGTTGTGCATAATGATCCATATGGGCATGACTATGGCGATGGTAACACAATTGGCCCTCATTGGGGCGTTACGCCGCCCCCACAACCGGGCGTTAAGACGAAGACAACGCATCACACGTATCCACCACCGGCAACCAAGCAAGGAGGCCCACAGTGATACGCTGCGGAATCGAGGAGCCCTCAATGGATAATGAGGAGATATTGATGCTTAATCCCTCTCAGGTTAAGTATGAAAGGGGCGGGAATTCTATTCCCGGAATAAACAGGTATAGCTTTACCAGTGATACTATAGGTGAAGAGCTTTACCTAAGAGTTGGCAACATTCTTGCATTAAACACGGAACGAGTATTTTTGGTGATCAATGCGTGGAACGTAAAACCAGGAACCACAAAAAGATATATGAAATTGAATTTAGAGCGTCGTAGGAGAGAGGATGGATGGGATATGCACATGTCGAATGGCATTTTCGTTGCTTCCAAAAAGTATGACGATTTAGAAAGAGTGCCTGCAAATTCAATGCATTTTGAAAGTTATATTACGATACTTTCAGAAAAGTTAGACGATAAAGATGTGAATATAATTAATCAAGAAAGAGCTGTTTTATTGATGGGTGACGTCTCTGGGTTTGTTCCAGATGAAAGTTTCGTTAATTTGGTATGTAAAGACCTAAACAGTATTCTCATATATGGACATCATAGTCATAGTGGAGTCACGGGCTACATCTGCATTGGCAGGGAGGGTAAATGGAAATTCCCTACTCAAGATGTCGCTAAAGATGTAATAGTATTCCGAGAAAAACCCGAGACTGTATGGAGGTAGGCATTTCGTGTTTTCTCCAAAACCTCCTAGATTAGCTATAGCGCGACAGCATGTGCCCGATTGACGATAATAGTGATGAGATGACGTTGGGCCCGATCAGCCGGTCGCGTCGATAGGGTAGCAGGGGCAAACGAGTTTGGCACCAGTCGCGCTGATGATACAGCTTATCGTGCCCGATCGGCACTTCATCTGGTGGGCAGAGTTCGCACGGTGCGGACGAGGGCAGTGTTGGTGCGCCGCCGCCGCGCCCCGCCGACCCCGCCCGGCAGGCAGCGAACGCGCAGCAACCCAATACCCGCACCAACCCCTCCTCCACCAACTCGGGCGAGGCGACGGCAAGCCCGGCACAGACGGCTGCACAGGAGAATGCAACACAAGGTGCTGCAAATGGTCCACGAGCAGGAAAACCTTTTACACCTAAAGGGAAACAACAAGTAATTGAAGAGAATGCAACTACAAATGACGGGGTCGTAAAGTGTACAAACTGCGGTGTAGATACTGTACCATCGCAGAAAAGTCAGAAAGGTGTTACTCCATCACCTCATGAAGCGCAGGTCGATCATATTATCCCAAGCTCTAAAGGAGGGGATGGAGCTCCTCCAAATGGTCAGGTTCTTTGCCGAGCTTGTAATCGTTTGAAATGGGATGTTATGCCTGAATAGAGATAGAGGGGTAATGCGTACACCAGTTATATTTAAGCTCATCATCGACCAGGATGGATATCCTCCGGTCGCATACGAGACGCTTTGGTGCTCTCCCGTCAATGACAGTAGTGATCTTTACGTACTTGATAGCCTACCTTTTTTTGCTCGCGATGCCACTTGTGGTGATACTATTCGCGCCGCTCCTGAGAATGGAGCGCATTATTACCAATCGACAGTTCAGCATGCGGGAAATTCGCTCATACGTGTTGTCTATTACCAAAATGCTGACCCCGACATCATCTGTCGTACGCTTTCAGACCATGGCTGTATTACAGAAATGAGAAGCCGCTATCGATTAATTGCGGTAGCTATTCCGCGCGGCGTGATTCTGGAGCCAATCCAAGCATATCTCCACCAAGGCTTCGTGTCAAACACGTGGGACTATGAAGAAGTCATACTTTTCGATCGAAATGGATGAAAGTATTCATTCCCCACCTCTACGTATGCATGCGATTCATACGCAACTCTGCGGGGGCTTGGAGTAGGAAATGACTGATACTAAGTATGAATCTCTAATAGGAGCGGCATCGCGCTATCTTCAGCAGCAGCAAGCCCAAGTATGGGCGACGTTCAACATCGACTCGTATGAATACTATCATTATGACCAAGAGACAGGTAAACTTGTATTCTCCAATTTTGGAATTCCCCAGGTTGTCACCGATTTTCAAGTCGTTGGATCGGTGTCCACTGCCTCTAATACGTGGCGCTGGGCGTGGGCAAACGAGTCTATCCTTCCAGGAGTACGATACGCAGCGGAAATCGCTCGTGCCTTTGGTGAGCGTGAACAGATTGTCGAGTTGAGCAATCCGTCTTGGTCAGCAGATGCAGTGGATGGTTGGACAATGACGGCATTGACTGCCTATCTGACCGGTGCCAAAGCTGGTTATCGTTGTCTTTATGATCAGGGATTTTTGTATGTGGTACTGACGCAGATCGATAGGGTAGTAGCTCCTCCATCTAGTTGACATTCGAACCGGCCCGAGCGACCCGCAGCGCAATCGCGACGCCTATCCGCTGTATGCCAATAAAGCGTATTCAATGCAGGAGCCTGACCATCGATCACAACCACGGTTCCTCGTGAGCCCGCTGCGCAGCACGTCGGCCGTGCTCGCCGCTGCGGTGGCTGTGCTCGCCACCGTGTTGTGGATCGCGCTCGTGCCGATTCTGCCTGAAGATTTCTGGTGGCATCTCAAGTTTGGCGCAATCATCGCAACGCAGGGGCTGCCGCACACCAACACGTTCGCCTGGTCGCTCCCCGCCGAGACACCCTATCGCTCCAGCGCCTGGCTCGCCGAACTGCTGCTCTTCGCGCTCCATACTGCGGGCGGCCTGCCGCTGGTGTTGCTCGCGCGCACGCTCCTCGGGCTCGTCGCCTTCGGGCTTGTCGCCCACACCGCATACCGCCGCAGCCGCTCGTGGTGGCTGGCCGCGCTCGCCGTGGCGTGTGCCGGGGTCATCGCCAGCTCCAACGTCAGCGTTCGCCCGCAGTTGTTCGCTTGGCCGCTCTGCGCTGGGCTCGCCGCGCTCCTCGCCGCGCTGCCCGGTGCAGACCCGTCCCGCCGTCGCTGGCTAGTCGGCGGGATCGTGCTCAGCACGGTGCTGTGGGTCAACCTGCACGGGACGTTCGTGCTCGCGCTGCTGCTCGTCGGCGCGGCGACCGGCGGCGCGAGCATTGCCGCGCTCTGGCGGCGCGCCCCGCCTGCACTCCCCCAGCGCCCAGCGCCGCCAGGTGCCTCCCGTGCGATGCGGAGCCGTAGCGCGGCGCCCGCCGTCGCGCAACCGTCGCTCGCCCCGGCCATTCCCGCAGTGGCGTGGTGGTGGGGGCTTTTTCTGCTCGTGGGCGCGACGACGCTGCTCAACCCGGCTGGCCCGAGCATCTATAGAGATGTGACCACCATCACGCGTAATCCCGCGATCGCGGTGCTCAATGTCACCGAATGGCAGCGGCCGATCAATACGGCACCGGCGACGATCGTCTACCTGCTGAGCCTGCCGTGTGTGCTTGGGCTGGTGTGGGCGGCACGGCGCAGCCTCAGTTTTGGCGACCACCTAACGACGCTGGTCTTTGCTATACTGCCCTGGAGCGGGCAGCGTTCGCTGATCTGGTATGGCATGATCGTGCTGCCGATCGCCGTGCAAGCGCTGGGGATCATTGTGCGTGCGCGTAGCCCGGCGGCGTCGCGCGCGGCAGTGCATGGTGTCCACGCCGCCACGCACCGCCGAATCCTCTGGGGATTCGTCGGTCTCCTGGCACTGCTCATCGTCGCCGCACACCCGCCATTTCGTGGGCAGATCCCGCCGTTGCTCGCCTGCGTCCCGGACAGCTCAACTGATCCCGCCATGGCGGGCATGGTCAGTCGCGGTACGCCAACGCGCGCGACGGACTATCTGCGCGACCATCCACGCGACGGACGGCTCTTCAATGAGCTGGGCTACGGATCATATGTGATCTGGGCGCTCGGCCCCGAGTTGCCGGTGTTTGTCGATCCCCGGCTCGAACTCTTTCCCGTGCCGATCTGGCACGACTATCAAGCTATCAGCGCTGGCGATCTCGCACGGCTCGACCAGTATCGTATTGAGCGCGTGCTGCTCGATCGGGTGCGGCAGCCGCTGCTCGCGATCCAACTCGCCAATAGTGCCGCGTGGCAGCTCGAATATGTGGATAGTGAAACCGAGATCTATCGGCGTGTCGAGCCGGTGCCGTAATGCCTACCAGTCCACACGCGTTGGCCCCCGATACACTCGCAGTGCAACAATATGCCTGCCAGGTCGGCGCTGCTGACGCAGCCAGCGGCTGTGAGCGCGTCGCGCTGCCAGTGCAGCGCGCGCCGCGCCATCCCCAGCACACCTTTTTCGTGCGGGGCGATTGACACGAACGTACATGCGTGCTACACTACCACAAACGTTCTATCGGTGGGCAATGAGCTGGGCGCTCGCCCCGAGGGCCGTTGGGAAATCACGAAGCTGTACACGTAACAACGAGGAGGAAACCCATGGCGAGGGATCTGAACAAGGTGATGCTGACCGGCCATCTCGGCGCTGACCCTGAGATGAAGTACATCCAGCGCAACGGCGAGCGCGATCCGGATCGGCAGCAGTCGGCCGTGACGACGTTCCGCGTCGCTTCCGGTCGCAGCTGGAAATCCAACGATGGCTCGCAGCACGATGAGACCGAGTGGTTCAGTGTGGTGGCCTGGGATAAGCTGGCTGAGATCTGCAATCAGTACCTGACCAAGGGCACCAAAGTCTACGTCGAGGGCCGGCTGCAGACCCGCAGCTGGGACGATAAGGACACCGGCGAGAAGCGCTACCGCTCCGAGGTCGTCGCGCAGGATATGATCATTCTGTCCAGCCGAAGCGACCGACAGGGCAACGGCGAGGCGGATATAAACACCGACGAGGAGATGCGCCAGCCAGCGCGCCGCGCACCTGCACCGCAGGCCGCGCCAGCCCCATCGCACGCCCCAGCAGCGCCAGCCGCGTCGCGTGCGCCAGCCGCCCGCCCGGCCGGCCGCAATGTGCCGCAGGCGATCGAAAACGACGACGACCTGCCGTTCTAGTGAAGCCCGCACACGCCACGTGCGAGCTGGCGAACATAAAGCGCGAGCGGGGCCACCCCGCTCGCGCTTCGCACGTCATTCCGCCACGGCACTAGTTGTCGCCGCGCCGGCCCCACCACAACGGTATCCGCAGCACGCGCTCGCTGTTGTCGCAATCCTCAGCCATCGCCACGACATCGGCGTTGTAGCCACAGCTGCCGCACACCGGCCACCCCTCAGAGGCGCGGTAATGCACCGTCGGCTGGCCACAGTCTGCACAGTACTGCACGCTCCCCTTCAGTCCGTCGAGCCCGCTGTCTTTGAAAAGTCGTCGCATCGCTGCCTC
Source organism: Roseiflexaceae bacterium (assembly GCA_043754595.1). Taxonomy (GTDB): domain Bacteria; phylum Chloroflexota; class Chloroflexia; order Chloroflexales; family Roseiflexaceae; genus JAYUUK01. The sequence continues at coordinate 5,719 of JAYUUK010000416.1, forward strand.
CTGGTGTGTAAAGGCTACTGCTATGTGTCGTAGCTGCTACACTCAGACTAGCACGCGGGGCCGGCGCTGTCGCCATGGCGAGATTGCGCCAAGATTGCGGCCAGATGGACGTTCGATGACAGCGCCGACGGCTGCGATCGCCGCGTCTGCGGATCTGTAATCTCCGCGCTACAGCAACGTTCGACCAGCGTAGGTATAATGAGGCGAACGAGCGGCGGCAGTGTGCCGATGCTGCGTCCAGACGGGCCACACCATGCGTGGAACTATCACAACCCTCACCACATCGGTCACGCTGCCCGCGTCAGTCGAGCTGCTCTGGCCGCTGCTCTCGGATACGGATCGGACGAACCGCATGATCGGGCTACCGGTCTTCGAGCGGACGACGTCGTCTGCCGATCTGACGCAGACGATCTACGGCCACTATGTCAGGGTGCCGGTATCCTGGCGCGAGCATCCGTTCGAGTGGGTGTTTGAGCAGCAGTTCTCGGTCACGCGCGCCTTCGATGCGCCGTTCCCGGTCGAGTGGCTTACGACGCTGACGCGGCTGGTGGCGATCGCGCCGAGCAGCACCCGCGTCGATGTCGAAGTGCGGCTCGCGGCGCGCAGCGCGTTGGGCGCGATCGGTGGCCGGCTGGTGGTGGGGCAACAGATGCTGCGCGATATGCGCGCTGCCTATGTCAAACTCGGCGAGCTGGCCGTCAACGCCGCCACGGCCCCCGCCGCCCGGCCGCTGCGGTCGCAGGTCAATAGCCGAAGACTACAGGCCGGCGCCGACCGACTGCGGCAGATCCGCAGCGACGCGTCGCTGGTGGAGCGGCTGGTCGATCATCTCAGCGCTGCCGAGGACGCCGAGGTGGTGAAGATGCGCCCGTTCGCGCTCGCCGACGCCTGGCGTGCGCCGCGGATGGACGTGCTGCGGCTCTTTTTGTACGCCACGCGCGCCGGCCTGCTCGATCTAGAGTGGGACGTTATCTGTCCCTACTGCCGCGGCGCGAGCCTCCGCGCCCACAACCTCGGCGAGCTGCATACCGAGGCCCACTGCCCATCGTGCCAGGTGCGCTACGACGTCAACTTCGATGAGCAGGTCGAGCTGCGCTTCAGCGTCTCGCCGATGGTGCGCGCCGCATCGGATCTGTCGTACTGTATCGGCGGGCCGGCCAACACCCTGCATATCCTGGCGCAGATCTGGCTGCCGCCGCGCGAGCGCAAGGAGCTTGCGCTGCGGCTGCCGGCCGGCACGTACCGCTTCCGCAGCCGTCAGTCGGGCGGCGATGCGGTCATCGAGGCCGCCGCCGGCGTCGATGGCGCACAGCTCAGCGTCGTCTTCGATGCGCAGCACATCGAGCCAAGCGCGGCACGGATCGAGAGCGGCAACGTCCGGATCGAGCTGGTCAATCGGCACGATACGGCGCAGCTGGTGGTGCTGGAGCAGCAGACGTGGAGCGCGCAGGCCGCGTCGGCGTCGCTGGTTACGGCGCTCAGCGAGTTCCGCCAGCTCTTCTCCTCAGAGGTGCTCGCTCCGGGGCAAGGGCTGGCGGTCAAGACGCTGACGTTTCTCTTCAGCGACCTCAAGAACTCGACGGCGATCTACGACAGCATCGGCGACTCGCCGGCCTACGCCCGCGTCCGCGACCACTTCGCGGTGATGCAGCAGGCCATCGCGCAGCACAACGGCGCGCAGGTCAAGACGATCGGCGATGCGGTCATGGCGGTCTTCGCTAACGCCGAGGACGCGCTCGCCGCCAGCATCGCCATCCAGCAGGATTTCATCGGCGGCGCGATCGCCATGGGCGACCCGGCGCTCAGCGTCAAGCTCGGGCTGCACCGCGGGCCGTGCATCGCCGTCAACGCCAATGCCCTACTAGACTATTTTGGCAGCACCGTGAACATCGCCGCGCGCGTCCAGAACGAGAGCATCGGCGGCGATATCGTCATCACCGAGGACATCCTGGATGACCCCGAGGTCGCGCAGTTGCTCGCCAGCGTGCCGCACACCGCCGAGCGCTTCGAGCGGACCGTCAAGGGGATCTCGCGCCCGCTCACCCTGACGCGTCTGACGCTGGCCGCGCCACATGCCCACGAGACGCCCCGCCCGCAGCCGCATACACCGGCACCATCATCGCCAGCGATATCAGGACCAGCACCGTCGCGAGCGTGAAGACGGTGGTGTCCGCGACCCCCGCCGCCACCAGCGCGCTGCCGATCAGTGGCGCGACGATGCCGCGCGCGCCGATGGCGATATTCTGCAGCACCGCGTACTCCAGCACCTGCTCGCCGCGGGTCAGCTCGATGTTCGCGTTGGTCGCCCCCAGCTCGAACCCGCCCTGCACCAGCCCCTGCGCGATGAAGGCCGGCAGCAGCGTCCAGATCGAGTCGGCAAAAATATACGTGGCCGTGACCACCGCCACCAGCCCCATATTGACCCACAGCACCCAGATCGCGCCGCGCTTATCTAGCACTCGACCCCAGAAAGCGTAGCCGGCGAGCCAGAAAACCGACTGCACCAGGCTGAGCGTGCCGATATCGGTGTAGCTGAGGCCGAGCCGATTGACCTGCACCACCGGGTAGAGCGCCGCGCCCATCACCCCGCCGAGGCCGTAGCAGACGAGCGTCCCGAGATACAGCGCAAAGGTTCGGTCGGCGCGCAGCACACGCCACAGCCCCGAGTGCTTGCGCGGCGCGTCGGCCGCCAGCGCAGGCGCTGGCGCATCGACGTACGGCATAGACTGAAACAGCAGCGCCGCGGCAATGCCGAAGAGTGCCACAATCGAGAAGACGATCGGCGAGCCGACCCGATCGAGCATCGCGCCAGCTAGCGGCGTCGTGAGCACGATCACCAGCGCCATCCCGATCCGCACACCGCTCATCGCCCTGCCGCGATACTCGCGCGGATAGACAGAGGTCATGATCCGCGTGTAGGCCGGCGCCGGCAGGCTCTCGCAGACCCAGAAGACGCACGTCAGGGCCAGCAACCACTCGGCGCGCTGCGCGAAGAGCGCCAGCACCAGCGAGCCGCGGCCGATCGTCCATGAGACTACCGCGAACTCGAGCGTCGGCACGCGCTTGAGCACCCGCATCCCGAGCGGCGAGATCAGCAGCCCGACGTAGTTGAACGCGATGTACAGCGCCAGCATCTCGGTGGTGG
>JAYUUK010000417.1:0-2955 GCA_043754595.1 Roseiflexaceae bacterium
CCGGCGTACTCCTGCGCCAGGTACGCCACTCGCGCGCCGCGCCGAAATGCCAGTGTCCCAGCCTCGGCGGGCTCGACGCCGGCGATGGTGCGCAGCAGCGTGCTTTTGCCGGTGCCGTTCGGCCCCACCAGCCCGATCTTCTCATCGTCCTTGATCGTCCAGCCGAGGCTGCGGAAGACCGTCCGCCCGCCGAGCGAGCGCTCCAGATTATGGATATCCAGCAGGATCATCGTCCCCTCCTTTGGGGGCCAGGGCGCGCGTGTCAAACAAAAATCGCTACGGGCGGCGTCTCTGGCCCGTAGCGATAACATCTTTAGAAACTCAGAGCTGTTCGTCCGCAGGGCACACTCTTCCTACTGGCGCGCACCTGATGTGCTGCCACGGGACGATCTCCAGGTTGTACATTGTGCGAGCCAGCGCATAGGAGTGCTCCGTAATGGCAGCAGCGTAGCACGGCGCGCGGCGGCTGTCAATCGGGCGCGGGGCGGATAGCTTTGGGCGCTCGCAGGCGCTGCACTCGCTCACTCTGTGCCAGGCGCAGACTCGCGCAGACGCTGCACTCGCTCACTCCGTGCCAGGCGCAGACTCGCGCAGGCGCTGCACTCGCTCACTCCGTGCCAGGGGCGCCGGCCCCCGACACCCCGGCGAGGGGGGATTATCCCCCTTCGAACCCCCAAAAGTGACGCCCACATGTGCGTTCGCCACCGTACCCCAGCGCAGGCCAATCACGAGCGGCCCACATCGCGTGCTGCCGCTCCGCTGCTGCTCCACCGCCGCCGCGCTGCCCGGACCATGTGCCAGCACAGCCCGGACCATGCGCCAGCACAGCCCGGGGTAGGGACGGCAGCACGCTGTGTCCGAACGCACAGCACGTGCAGTTCAGGGCGTTGCAGATGGGTACGCACGCGAGAACCGCCGGGGGCAAAGCGCCCGCCAGAGGGCGCAAGACGCCGCGTCGACGCGATCGACCGACATGTGGTACACTGTGTGGAGAAACACGACATAGTTTCCCCCTCGGTCGCGCGATCGAGGTTTTTTGTGCGCTTTCGTCAGTGCTGCCGAAGGCCCGACATTGGAGCACCGACGAGATGATCAAGCAAGACCTCCGCAATATCGCCATTATCGCCCACGTCGACCACGGCAAGACGACGCTGGTGGACGGGCTGCTGCGGCAGTCGCGGATTTTTCGCGATAACCAGCAGGTGGCCGAACGCGTGATGGACAGCAATGACCTCGAGCGCGAGCGCGGCATCACCATTCTTTCCAAAAACACCGCCGTCAATTATAAAGGTACCAAGATCAATATCTTGGATACGCCCGGCCACGCCGATTTTGGCGGCGAGGTCGAGCGGGTGATGAACCTGGTGGACGGCGTGCTGCTGCTCGTGGACGCGGTGGACGGCCCGATGCCGCAGACCCGCTTCGTGCTGCGCAAGGCGCTCCAGGCCGGCCACAAGGCGATCGTGGTGGTTAACAAGATCGATAGGCCCAACTCGCGGCCGAACCACGTGGTCAACGAGACGTTCGACTTGTTCATCGACCTCGGGGCCAGCGACGAGCAGGCCGAGTTTCTGACGGTCTACACCAACGCGCTGCGCGGCGTCTCGGGCACATCGCCCGTCGAGCTCCAGGACTCGCTCGAGCCGCTGTTCGACGCGATCATCGAGCGTATCCCCGCGCCAGTCGTCGATGTCGACGCGCCGGCGCAGTTCCTGGTCACCACCACCATCTATGATGATTATAAGGGCAAGATCCTCGTCGGGCGGCTGCGACGCGGCATGCTGCGCAAGGGCCAGGCGGTGATGCGGATCGACCGGAACGGTGCGATGACGCCGGCCAAGATCAACTTGCTGTTCGTCTTCAGCGGCCTGGACCGGCGCGAGGTGGACGAGGCTGAGGCCGGCGATATTATCGCCATCGCCGGGATCGGCGAGGCCAGCATCGGCGACACGATCGCCGACGCCACCTACCCCGAGCAGCTGACGCCAATCGCCATCGAGGAGCCGACGGTGCGGATGACGTTCAGCGTCAACAACTCGCCGTTCGCCGGGCGCGAGGGCACCCATGTCACGAGCCGCAAGCTACGCGAGCGGCTTTACCTGGAGACCGAGCGCGATGTGGCGCTGCGCGTGGCCGATACCGAGGCCCCAGACGCATTCGCGGTCTCTGGGCGCGGCGAGCTGCATCTCACCATCCTGATCGAGACGATGCGGCGCGAGGGCTTCGAGTTCCAGGTCTCACGACCCGAGGTCATCTTCCGCGAGATAGATGGCATCAAGCAGGAGCCGATCGAGCAGGTCGAGGTTGAGGTCACCACCGACTACCAGGGCACGGTCATCGAGCTGATGGGCCAGCGCCGCGGCATCATGCGCGATATGTCCATCCGCGACGACGGCTCGGTCCATATGGTGTTCCACGTACCGACGCGCGGGCTGCTCGGGTTCCGCCAGCTCTTTCTGACCTCGACCCGCGGCGAGGGGCTGATGAACGCGCTGTTCATGGGCTACGAGCCGCTCCAGGGCGAGATCATGACGCGGCAGTACGGCTCGCTGATCGCCTCCGAGGGTGGCACCACCACCGGCTTCGGGCTGCACGGTGCGCAGGAGCGCGGGCAGATGTTCGTTAGCCCCGGCGTGGATGTCTACGAGGGGATGATCATCGGACAGCACATCCGCGCCTCTGACCTGGAGGTCAACGTCTGCCGCAAGAAACACCTGACGAACATGCGCTCGTCTGGTGCCGACGACGCGCTACGGCTTGAGACGCCGCGGGTGATGAGCCTGGACGATGCCATCGAGTATCTGAGCGAGGATGAGCTCGTTGAGGTGACGCCAAAGGGCTTCCGGCTGCGCAAGAAGCTGCTCTCGCCTGACGAGCGCAAGCGCGAGCAGAAGAAGCGCGATATGGCGATCTCCGGCAGCTACTGATCGGGCGCGACGGCTGTGTGAATGGCGG
>JAYUUK010000418.1:0-8787 GCA_043754595.1 Roseiflexaceae bacterium
CAGCCCGCCGATGCCAGCGCCGATCAGCCCGCCGGCGCTCCACAGCCCGTGGAACGACGACATGATCGTCCGCTCGTAGCGCCGCTCAACCAGCGCCGCCTGGGCGTTCATCGCCACATCCAGCCCGCCGTTGAGCCCGCCCAGCACCACCAGCGCCGCGATCAGCTGCGGCAGCGTGTGGGTCTGCCCAGGCAGCGCCACCGAGAGCCCGAAGCCAATGGCCAGCGCCGTCGTCACGCCCCGGCTGCCATAGCGCCCCACCAGCCAGCCGGTGATCACCTGCGCCGCAAGCGCGCCGCCGGCCAGGCTGAACAGCGCGATGCCGAGCAGCGCATCGCTCAGGCCGAGCGCCGCCTTGACATCGGGGATGCGCGTGATCCAGTTGGCCAGCGCCATCCCGTTGATGCAGAAGATCGCCGCCACGGCGTAGCGCGCCGCCCGCACCTCGTTCGTCGGCGTAAACCGTACCATAATACACAGGTTCCGTATCGTGTTAGCGGCTCCAGCGGTACTGATTGCGCTCGATGAACGCCGCGTCGCCTTCGAATTGCACGTCTTTAGTGAGCGTGAACTGGCCCGGCTGGATCAGATACGTGCTGCGGATCAGCGCCGGCCGATCGTCGCCCGTCTCGCGCCGCGCCACCACGAGCCGCACGCCGTCGCCGTCTGCATCGCACGCAACGACATCGCCGTCGCCGAGTTGCCCCCCATCGGCGCTCAGCGCTATCGTCGTGACGCTGTTGGCGTGCGGCTCGTCCGGATAGCTGTAGGCGAAGCTCCACGCATCTGGCTTGCCAGCTGCGGCGCTGACGGCGAGGTCGGCCGGGATCGTCACCGGCTCGCCGGTGCCGTAGTCGCGGTAGGTCAGCGCGCCGGCCCACGGCGCACCGGTCAGCCGCGTCATCGCCGCGCGCATCCGCTGCGCCCGCTGGCGCATGTCGTCGGTCATGGATTTACGCTCCTCTAAGTGTGTGCCCCGGCATCATAGCACAGGCGCGCCGCGCGATCGTGGCTGCGCGGCCTCACGCCCCAGTCTGGGCCAGACTATCGATCCGCTGCTGCGCCCGCGCCCGCCATGCCGCATCCGGCTCGCCTCTCAGAAACGAGGTGTAGCACGTGATCGCCTCGGCACCTCTCCCGAGCGCGGCCTACACAACCCCAAGCGACCAGTGCGCGCTGTGTCCGTCGGGCTTACGTTCCAGGTAGCGCCGGTAGCTGACGATCGCCGCGTCCCACGCCTCGATCGCCTGATAGGCGCGGGCAAGCCAGAAGTGCGGCCCTGCGTCGGCGGGGGCGAGCACGATGGCTGCCGCGACCTAGTGACGGGTGCACTGCATCCCGAGGCGCAGCGTATTGTCGAGGCGTTCGGCAGCAACGCTGAAGTATCGCCGAGCAAACGTGGCGTCAAGATCTTCGCCCGTGGCCGTCTGCCTGCTGCCGTCGGCCATTCACAACACCCCACCGCGCCGTTCACCGTCGAGATGTACGCCACCGGACGCTACTTCACGGTCACTGGCCAACAGCTCCCTAGTACCCCGAACGACGTGTGCGACGCCCAGGTGGCGATCGACGCCCTGTACCTGGTGATGCGCCCGCCTGTGCCGCCAAAGCCTGTCCAGCCGCGATCGGCCCTACGCCTGAGCCCTGGCGAAGCTGGGGCGGAGCGCGCGACCCTCGCCGAAGTCCGAGAGCGCTTCAACGCCGAGCATTCGATCGAGAGCCTGATCGCCGAAGACGGCGCCGTTGCCGTGCCCGGCGGCTATACCTGCCCCTACTGCCCCCACACGCACACCGTCACGCTCTATATCAGCAAAGGCGGGCGACTGTTCTCATACTCGCCGCGCTGCCGGCTGCACACGACGAAGGGCTGGGACGCCTTCGGCCTGTTCGCCGAGCTGCGCCACACCGGCGACCTCGTCGCAGCTCTGAAGTCACTGAACCCCCTTGCAGCTCGCCAGGCATCCCACGAGCCCGCCCAACGGTCCCCCGAGTATCTGAACGCCGGCCGAGGTCAAGCGGCGTCAGGAGGCCGCACGTAAGCGTCAGGAGCGATGCGACGACGCGGCCGCGCTGCGTGCCGAGGTAGTCGACCGCGTTCACGCTGACGACACACTCACCCCAGCGGATCGCGCGGTGCTCGAAACGCTCTTGCTCATTGCCGGCGAGCGCGGCTGGTGCCGGCCGTCGAAGGAGCGGCTGGCCGAGATGAGCGGCTACAGTCTCGGAAGCGTCAAGCGCTCCCTGATGCACCTGGAGGGACGCTACATCGCGAGCACCGGCGACGGCAGCGGGCCGCACTGCACGGCGGTACGGACGTTTCTACGTGGATCATCGGCGCCGCCGTTTCTACGTGGATCACTGCGGCGAGCGAGCGCGCCGCAGTGATCCACGAGTCAGAACATGAAACACATGTTCAGCTAGAGACTCTCAGAGCTTGTGAGCGGGGGGTAGGGGCAGCCCCTGGTGAAAGTCCTGATACCTGGGCGTGGGCCGACCCGCCGCACGGCGCGGACGAGCTGGCCGCGCTCGATGCCCCGGTAGCCCCAGACACAGGCTCCGTACTCGACGTTGCAGCAGTGCCAGACACGCCGGAGGATATCGAGCCGCTCGACCGTGGCATGCTGGCCTACGCCCGGTCGCTCGCGCTTACGCTGGGCGGCGCAGCCCTGGCCGAGGACTACGCGCTGATGCAGCCGGACGAGCTGGAGGCGGTGATCGCGCGGCTAGAAGCAGCACTACGTGCGACGCCCGATAGGATTGCATCGGCGAGCGACGGAAACCAAGTATTGGCGACCGGACCAGACGGGGCGGTTGCGTTTGTCGGCGGCGCGGCCTGGCTGCCGACCAAAGCGGCGCACGCCTGGTACGAGATCCAGAGTTGGCTGCACCCTGCCCCACCCGCGCTGCCGCTCCCTGCCGAGACACCCCAGGTGGGCCAGCTCGACAAGGCGGCCGAGCGCAGCGTGTCGTCGCTGTTCGCACCCATCCGCGAGGTCGAGCCCGTTGACGCGGCTGCACGGCGCGAGTATTACACGCTCCGCGCCGCTGCGGCAAAGGCGCAGCGCTGCGGCAAGGCAAGTCAGGCACTGAGGCGCCCCGCCGAGCACCTGTTGCGTCGCGGTGAGGTGCGAGAGGTGCAACGGGCGGTGTCGCGCCCCCGCTCACAAGCTCCCCCAGTTGGTGTGCCGTGGTGATGGAGGGATTCGTCCAACAGCGCCGTTCGAGCTGGAAAGCATCCGGAGACGGTACACTGGCGCGCTCCCACTCACTTGACAATCAGCCAGGTGAGTTTTATAATCTAGACAGACTAGATAGGAGATTTACAATGGCACGTGTGTGGCAACTCCAAGAAGCTAAGAATAAGTTCAGCGAAGTCGTCGAAGAAGCCCTTCATCACGGCCCACAACTTATTACGAAGCGCGGTATTGAAACCGTTATTGTCCTTTCCTATACCGAATACCGGAAGCTCACTCTTTCTCAAAAAAAACTATCCGAGTTCTTTCGTGATTCGCCACTTCACCAAGAAGACATCGATACTTCTCGTGATAAAACTGGCATGCGTGAAGATTTTCTGGTATGAAATATCTTCTTGACACGAACGTTATTTCAGAGCTTATCGCTAAGCAACCGAATCAAAAAGTGATTGATTGGCTCGATGCACTTGAGCCATCAAGTGTGTATCTGAGCGTTGTTACCATTGGCGAGATACGAAAAGGAATTGAAAAAGCGCCACCGTCACAAAGAAAAACAGATGTCACTGATTGGCTATACAACGATCTACTTATTCGTTTTGATGGGAAGATCGCTGAGATCACAACCGATGTGTCACTTACCTGGGGAGAGCTTGTCGGTCGATTAGAGCAACAGGGCAAGCCGCTCGCGGCACTTAACTCACTTATTGCGGCGATCGCACTTACGCATAGTTATGTTATTGTCACGCGCAACGAAGCTGATTTCGCCAATACCGGAGCAGTCATCATAAATCCCTGGAAACTGCCTGACGTGTAAATAAGGCGTTCACTCCATCTTGTCCGCAACATTCGCGCGCTCACCGACCCTGACCAGCTTGGCACGCTGCTTCGAGACTGCAGTGGGAGATTGGCGCTTCCCTGTCGCCTGGTCAGCTTCTCCAGAGTCGCTGTTGGTCTACAGCTGCGGTACTTTCTCGTTGCGCGCGGCGAGCGTCGCGGCCTGTTCAATGCGCCTGGCCCGCGTCTCCGGGGTCTTTGCCTGCTTGATCCAGCGCAGCACGTTGCGCCGATATGAAGGCGCCGCCGCGGCAAAGGCTGTGGCGGCCGGCGGGCGGGCTTCCAGCGCAACGACAAGGTCGTCGGGCATCAGGAGGGCATCGACGTCGTTCATCGCATCCCACAAGCCGTTGCGCTTCGCATCCTCGATCGCGTGGAGACCGGCCGGCTGCATCCTCCCCTCCCGGATCAAGCGAGCGGCGCGGTCCTTGTAGCTCTTCGCCCAGAGCTGCGTGCGCCGGGGCGAGAGCAGCTGCATGGTCAGGTCGTCGTCGAGCTTGCGGGCGATGCCGTCGATCCAGCCGAAGCACAGGATTTCGTCGAGCACCTCGCGCGGCGAGACGAACTTGTCGGCGATATGCTTCTTGTACCGCACCAGCCAGATGCTTTCGTGCTGGGTATGGTTGACTTCCAGCCAGGCGCGCAGCTCGGCCGCTGAGGAAACCTCGACCTGCTGGAAGTTTTCAGTCTTGATCATCCGCTCACTGCTCGGTCAGAACCGGCTCCACCCGTACAGTATCTCCGACCCCGATGCCGAACGCAACTGCCAGAGCGAGCGCCATCAGTGTCGCTCCAGCGAAGAAGGGCACTGGCTGCCCAACCTGGTAGGCTACGCCACCCAGGAGTGGGCCGACGATGCGTGCTAGGGCGCCAACACTCTGGTACTGGCCGAGCACCTGGCCCTGCGGCCCGTCGCCCACGATAATGGCCACGAGCGCGGTGCCAGTGGGGAGCACCAGGGCATAGCCGACGGCGAACACGGCGATGACCAGCAGCTCGAGTGGCACGAACAGCGGTGGTGGTACCAGCGGCATCGCGGCGAGCCCGAGTGTCATCAGGGCCAGCCCAATCGTCATCGTCAGCTTTTCGCCAAGGCGGGCGGTGATTCTGCCAATCAGCCCCTGGACAGCCGCCATAATCACGCCGATCATGCCGAAGGTGTAGCCGACCTGCGCCTCGCTCAACCCGAAGCGGTCGAGCCAGAGCAACGCGCCGACCACGTTCAGCACCGCGAAGCCGGCGATGAACAGGAAGTAGACCCAGAAGACGCGAAGGAGCGCCGGTAACGCCGATACGGTGCGGCGTGAAGAAAGGTCGAAGGCTCTCGTCGCGGGAGCACTGGTCGTTGCCTTGCGTGTCTCCGGCAGCCGTACGAAGGCCAGCACAAGGTTGACGACACATAGTCCGGCGAGGACGTAGCCGACCATCGGGACGCCGAAGTTCGCCGCGATAAACCCACCGAGTGGTGGGCCGAAGACAAAGCCCAGTCCGGTGGCGGCGCCGATCATCCCGAAGGCCTTGGCCCGTGTTGTGCTGGCGGGGTCACGTCGGTCAGGTAGGCCTGGGCGACCGCCAGGTTGGCCGCCGCGATGCCGGCAACCACGCGGGCAGCGAACAGCACCGGCAGGCTGGTTGCAAGCGCGAACAGGACGTAACCGAGAGCGTTGATGACGATGGTTGTCAGCAGCACGGGCCGACGCCCGAAGCGGTCGGACAAGCTCCCTAGGATCGGGCTGAAGAGAAACTGCATCACGCTGTAGCTCGCGACGACGACACCAATGAGCTGCGCGCTTGCACCGAGTTCGCGGGCGAAGTTGGGCAGCAGCGGGATGACCACGCCGTAGCCGAGCAGGTCGATGAAGATCGCCAGAAACAGGATGCTGGCGGCGGACTTGCGCATGGGTTTTCTCTCCTCAGCTCGCACAACGGCAATAGTCCTATTAAGACTATTTCAAGAGTACCACACCTTCATCGAAGCGGCAAGCTGTGTTGTAGCTTGTTCCATGCGCACCGGCGCTACCATTCGGTCTGGGGTATCATGCGGTCGAGGAGGAACATCACGATGGAGTCCCCGAAGCTAACCCAGGCCGATCTCGTCGTCTTGAGCCTGCTGCTTGAGCGGCCGATGCACGGCTATGACCTCGTGCAGGAATACAGCCGGCAGGAAGTGCGCGACTGGGCTTCGGTGTCGAAGGCCCAGGTCTACTACGCACTCAAGAAGCTTGAGGAGTACGGGCTGATCGTCGGGGAGATGCCGGCTGATGACGGTGACAAGCGGGGCAAGACAATCTATACAGTGGCAGCGGCGGGGCGGGCGACGCTGGAAGCACAGCTTTCAGAGCGCCACTGGATCGAGGAGCGCCATCCACAGCCCTTCACGACGTGGACCGGGCTATCGATCCATTGTTCGGACGAGCTGCGACGCCAGATGATCGAGCGTCGCCGGGTGTTTCTGGAGCAGGAGCTGCAGCGCGAGCGCGCGAGCTACGCGTTTGTTGCCCAGATGACGAGCGAGCGCTCCAAAGCCGGACTGAAGATCATCTCGTTGACCATTGCGCTCATTGAAACAGAGATTGAGTGGCTCGCCTCGCTTCTGAACGCAGACTGAAGGGAGTATCGTGATACCGCCAACACTCGAGCAGGTCATCGAACTCGCTCACCAGCTCCCGCGTGAACAGCGCCAGCAGCTTGTCGCTCGCTTGAAGCAGGAGCTTGCAGCCGAGAGACCCCAGCCAGGACCAAGAATGGCGCCCGAGGAGGCCCGCGCCGCGCTCGCTGAGGTTCGACGCGCCGTAGCTGCATTGCCACAGCTGCGGCTCACGGCCGGCGAGCAGCTCGACGCAGACCGGCGTGATCGCGAAGCTGCATTGCTCGGGCGCCCTGCCGACACTGATGCGGCGATGAGTTTTTGCGAGGGCAGCTCGCCGTGAGAATTGTGGAGGACTGAAGCAGGAAAGGGATGATCTTGGGGGCTGCGCCCCCAAACCCGCGCTGCGATATGCGATATCCGCTTGCTGTGGTGGCTGAGCGTCCGCCCCGCCGCATCGCGCCGCCCTCGTCGCTCACGGCCCGAGCGCGGCCCAGTCGAGGCGGGCGCCGAGGCGCTGCACCTGCCCGAGGGTGGCCTCGCTCTGCTGTCGCAGGTAGCGCTCGGCGGGCGGCACGAACGTCGCCATGCGCAGCGTGACCACGATATCCGCCCTCACCTGTCGCGGCGGCAGCGCGATCGCGTACTCAGCCACGTCGAAGCCTGGCTGAATCATGCCAACGGCGACCCCGTCCGCTAGCACCGTCACCGGCGCGGGCGCGGCGGCGCTCCCCACCCAGCCGCGCCCGTCGATCCTGAGCCGCAGCGTCTGCGGCGCGCCGCTGCCAGCGGCCACAAATCGCAGCCGCGCGCCATCGGTACACCAGCGAAACGTCGCAGGCGGCGCCACGCTCTGGTCGCCCTCGCCGAGATAGCAGCCATCGATAGAGCCAAGATCGAGGTTGCCGCCGAAATCGATGCTGGTGTTGGGTGCAGGTCGCAGCCAGGTGTAGGCCCACGTCACAGGGTTGGCGTCGTCCACGGTGCGCGGCGTGAAGGCCGCGCGCGCGCCGGGCAGGTCGCCGAGGGTGCGCAGCGCATCGCCGCGCACCACGCTGGCCAGCGCATCGTCGCTGGGCGCTGACGCCAGCGCGAGCGCCGCTCTGGCATCGCCGCGATACGCTGCAAGCAGCGCCGGTCCGATGCGGCGCAGCGCAGGCCCAGCATGCGGCGCAATGGCTGCGGCTCCTGCGAAATCATCGCGGGCCACAGCGGCGGCGAAGGCGGCGTCGGCGTCGGACTGCGGCCTGGCGGCGATCGCGATGCCGGTGATCGCCAGGCTCGATGGGTACGGCCCCAGGTACGATGCCCAGCGCGAGTCTGCGCCGGCCGCGCGCGGCTCAAGGTAGGCGTGGGGGGTCGCCGCCGCCAGCCACAGCAGGCAGGCGAGCACGGCGCAAAGGGGCAACCAGAGGCGGCCGCCAGAGTTGGGCGGCCGTTCGCGCGAGCGGATCTGCCCGGAAGCAGGAGTACGCGCATACCTGCGTCTATCTGCGCGTATCTGTGGACGATTTGCCCGGCTGCCTGGAGATGTGCGGAGATGTACAAAAATGTGCGGACGACCCGCCTGGAATACCAGTACAAGGAGCTGTGCAGCGAAGATGAAGACCAGCGGCAGCAGCGGCAGCCTGAAACGATTGATGGCGAACAGCAGCGGCGCGACGGCCAGGTTGTAGCCCCACCACAGGCCGGCCAGGCTGGCGAGCGCGCTGCCGCGACGCCGCGCCAGCGCCCAGCCGATCACGCCGAGCGGCAGCGCCAGCACGTAGAGCGTGTCGTCCAGCAGGAATGTGGCGAGCACGAACGGCACGGGCAGCCTGCCGGTGGTGAAGCCGGCGGTGAAGCGCTCGGCGCCGGTGTAGTTGATCTGGAACAGGTCGATCAGCTCGGCCAGCGACTTCTGGGCGAAGGCCAGCGGGCGCTCGCGGATCAGACACAGCGCCTCGGCAGTCATGGCGCTCTGGCGAGCGGCCTGGCTCGGCAGCGCGCCGGGGAACGGGGCGCAGGTCGGCCCGACGGCGGCGGCATCGGCCTGACCGAGCAGCGCGAGCACGAACGAGCGTACCGGCGCATCCTGGCGGCGGCCGTCGTAGGCGGTGCGCGCGCCGAGCAGGGCGTTAAACGCGCCCGATGTATCCACCACGACAGCTCCGCCGAACACCCGGCTGTTGT
>JAYUUK010000419.1:0-2933 GCA_043754595.1 Roseiflexaceae bacterium
ACCCGCGCACTCGCTCGTACACATCGCGGCGGTGGAGCAGATCCAGATGGCTCATGCTATAGCCGATCCACTGGTTCGCTGCGTCGAACGGCACGCTCAGATCGGGGTTCGGGTGCGTGCCGAGCGCGCTGGCGAGCGGCACCAGCCCATCGCCGAGCAGCGTGTCGCGCAGATCCCCCGCCGATCGGCCAGTGGTGGCCCCGACGGTGGAGCACGCCACGCCATCGGGCAGCGGCACACGCTGCCGTCGGTCTGCGCCAGGCGCGAATCGGTCGCGCGCCGCCCAATCTTCATCCACCAGGCTGCCGTAGCGCAGATCGGTGATGCCGGCGCTGCGGATCGCGCCGAGGCGGGCGAACGCTGCCGTGTACGGGGTGGCGCCGAGCAGACCGTGGAGCTCGTTGCCGCGGCGCTCGAGCGGCGCCCCGTGGTGCGGCGTGCCCAGGAACACCAGCGCGCGGAGATGCCGCAGCCAGCGGTGGCCGGCGGCCGCGCCGTCGTGGCAGGCGCTGCGCGTCACCAGCCCGCCCATGCTGTGCCCGACGATCGCCAGCTCGGCGATTGGCACCGGCCAGGCGTCCGCCAGCCGCTCCAGCAGGTCGGCAAACATGCGGCCGTTGACGGAGATGTGCAGCCCGGTGTTATAGCGCAGGTAGAGCGGCGTGTAGCCGAGCTCGGCGGCCAGCAGCGCGCCGTGGTCGTGCCCGTTATGGCTCCAGGACCGCTCGTTCAGACACAGGCCGTGGACGAGCAGCAGGATCTTCCCGCCGAGCTGCGGGGCCACAGAGTCGATCGCCGCGAGATCCAGCGCTCTCCCCTGCCAGCGCAGCTCCATGCCCTGCGCCAGCGGGTTCGCGCTGGCCGCCAGGTAGTCGCCGAGCACACCGTTGAGCACGGCGATCGTCGTATCGCGCTCGGGAGATGGCGGCCGCGCGCCCAGCAGCGGTCCGAGCGCGGCGATCGTCGCATCGACGCCGCCGCCCACCAGCCTGGTGACGCCGCGCACGCTCGCGTACACTGCGCCGGTCAGACCGCCGGTCCGCCCATCGGCGGGAGCGCCAAACAGCCACTGCGGGCGCGCGATGGCCAGGTGGAGCGCCTCGACCAGGTCGGTCGCGCCGATCGTCGCATCGGTGGCCAGTCGCGCCGCGCCGCGCAGGTCGTCTGGGTGAATGTGTGATGTCTCAGCCATGGCACCTCGTGCTGCGCGGCTCCGTGGTCCGCCTGGAGGAGACGGGGTTTATCCCCGCCACAGAAACTGCGCAAGGTCGACGTAGCCGCGCGCGTCGAACGTCACGCCCTCCGATTCGAGGATGGCGCGCTGGAGCTCGGCGTTGAACTCGTTGGAGACCCGGCCGGCGGCGTTGACCACCCGCCACCACGGCACATCGTCGGGTGCGCGCCCGTCGAGCGCTGCCAGCGCGTACCCGACGACCCTGGCGTTGCGCGGGGCGTCGATCATGGCCGCCACTCGGCCGTAGCTGCTGACCTTGCCGCGCGGGATCTGCCGCACCAGCGCGTAGATGTCATCATAGACACTCACTTCGCCGGCTCATCGTAGCGCACATACGTCCGGTCTTCGCCAAGCACATAGATCGTGCGCCCATTGCCGGCTCCCAGCGGGCTGAAGATCATCACGCCGCGCTCGAACGGCTGGCGCAGGCCATCGAGCGGGCCAACCTCCGGCTCCACCGCATAGCCGAGACCATCGCGGACGCTGCGCTCGTTATTCCACACCAGCCCGAAGTCGCTGATCGGTGCCAGCAACCCGTCGGTGCGCGGTGGCGCGGGCGTGGGCGTCGGTTGGCCGCCGTAGTCCGCCGGGCTATACTCGGCCCAGCGCCCGTCGCTCGTCCCGATGAGCACATACACCCGCCGGCCCGCGTTGAAGAAGTACATGCTGCCGCGCTCGAACGTCTGCTCGCGCGCGTCGCTGGTCTGCTCCTGACGCGTCGGGCAGCCGAGCTGCGTCTGGAGCGCGGGGTTGGCGCGAAACAACCTGGCGAAGCCGCCGCGCAGCTCGACCGGGCACGGCGTGGCGGTGACCGTCGGCGTGTTGCTCGGAGCCGGTGTGAGGCTGGGGGGGAGCGTCGGCGGGGCGGGCGGGGCGCTCGGCACGACGCTCGGCACGACGCTCGGCGCGATGCTGGGGCGCGGCGTGCGGCTGGCGCTGGGGCGCGGCGTGCGCGTCGCCGTGATGCTCGGCTCGGCTGTCGCCGTGATCGGCATCGTCGTGGCCACCGTCGTTGCCGCCACGGTGGGAGGCACGGTCGGCGCAGCCGTCGCCTCCACCGTCGGCGCGGCGGTTGGCTGCGGCGGGCTGACGCTGGGCAGCGGCGCGATGCTCGGCACCGGCGTGGGGACGACCGCGGTGACGCGGCTGCTGGCGAACAGCATCGCGCCGGCGAGCAAGCTGATGATCACGGCGAGCGCGGCGAGCGCGGCGAGGATCGGCGGGCGGCGGCGCTCGCTCGCCGGCTGGTCGGGCGTGAAGCTCTCGATCGGGTCGCCAGCACCCATCGTCGTCCGGTCGCTTGATGCCGGCAGGTTGGGGAACGCAGCCCCGCGGATCGTCGCCGCATCGCTGGCGTACTGCGGCGCGAGCGGCGGGAGGTTATCTGGCGGCAGGAGCGGCGGGCCTGGCGCATAGATCGGCGCTTCTGGCGCTGGCAGACCGGCGGCGATGTAGAGCGCGCTGGCGAACGCGCCGGCGCTGGCGAAGCGGTCGTCGGGGGCGCGCGCCATCGCGCGGGCGATCGTATCGCTGACGGCAGGCGGCACGCTAGGGTCAACCAGCGCCGGGGCCGGGGGCGTGCCCTCAAGGTGGCCGATCAGCACCTCCTGCGTCGTTCCCTCGAACGGGCGGCGGCTGGTGAGCGAGCGGTAGACCAGGCCGCCGAGCGCGTAGACATCGGTCCGCGCGTCAACCGGGC
>JAYUUK010000420.1:0-8714 GCA_043754595.1 Roseiflexaceae bacterium
TGATCGCGCGGGCTGCGCCCCCGAACCCCCATGGCGCTGCGCTTTTTTGGCCTGCGGCAGCGCGGTAGCTGCTGTTTCTGCTGCTGCGCAGCAGCAAGAACATCACTTCCTTGGCGCTGCGCGCGCTTACAGCTCAGGGAAGATTGTTATGGTGTGTCCGGCGTCCACATCGAGCCGCACGCCGATATGATCCGAGAGATACGTCGGCTGGCCGCCGCCGAGGCGGAGCGGCTCGGCGAGCGCGAGGTCGGCGCTGACCGTGAGGCGCAGGCTGGCGGGGGCGCGGTAGAGCGCAAAGTCGATCGGGAGGGCGAAGCGCGCCGGGATGGCCCCGAACGGGCGGTACGTCGGGCGGAGATCGCCGGCGAGCGGGTCGGTCAGACCAGAGTCGCTGAGGAACTCGGCGATCAGCCAGCTGCTGCGCGGGATGTTGAAGTCGCCGCCCACCAGGATTAGCGCGTCCTGCGGCAGATCGCGGATCACGCCGGCGAGCTGCGCGAGCTGCGCGCGCTGGTCACGGGCGTTGCGGGTGTGCTCGCGGTAGTCGCCGGCATAGTTGGCCATCAGGTGAGTGTTGACGCACCAGACCGAGCGCGCGCCGATGGTGCTGTGCGTCAGCAGGATGCCCTTGTTGAGCAGCACGTCCATCAGGTGCGGCGTGTACGGACGCCCCTGGACATCGTACTCGGCGAACCGGCTGGAGTCGATCGGCGAGCGCGAGAGCGTCAGCAGGCCGCCGCGCGGGCAGTGCAGGTACGGCGCATCGGCGTGGGCGATGAAACTGGGGCAGGCGGCGAGGATGGTGCGGCGGTGGCGGTGGAGCTGCACTTCCTGAAGCAGGACGAGCTGGTAGTCGCTCTGTTCGAGCTGGCTGCCGAGCGCCGCGATCCGGCGGAAGACCGCTGGCGTCAGCCCGCCGAAGCAATTGAAGGTCAGAATCGAAAATGCCACTACCGCCCCCGCATCAATCGATGACCGAGGCTGTGTAGCAGCATTCAGGCCAGTTACACCGAGCACCAGCGCACTTGCGATACGTGGCAAATGTGCCGACGCGCCTACAAGCTACTTCCGCATGGATGTGAGAAACGTCAGCGGCATAAGGATGCCGAACAGTCCGCCGATAAACAGGAGCTGCACCATCTTCGGTGCGAAGACGTCGATCATCATCAGGCAGATAATTACACTTGCCACCAGCAGCGCCGGCAGTGGCATCGGCTGTTCATCATCCATCATGTGAAGACTCCTTCCTTGGCAACGCACTGCGGTTATAGTATCACATGTTCGCCACTTTGAAAATGAATAAGATGTCATTTCCGTGACAAGAAGTTAGCAAAAAGTTATAAGCCGATCACATGGCTCTACTGTCGGCAGGCGCGCAGCAGCGCGAGCGGCAGGATCACCAGGAACAAAATGAGCACCAGCGCCACCTGCGTCGCGTGTGGGGCCACTAGGTCGATGGCCAGCAGCAGCATCGGGGCCGCCACCAGCAGGATCGGGATCGGAGAGCTCTCGTCGGACATCGCTGTCTCCTTCAGCGGGTGAGCGCCGTCTTGGTCACCGTCCGGCCGCTCATGGTGAGGTGCGCGGTCTGCTCGATCTGATAGCCGTCCTCGGTCGAGCGGCTCTGGTGCATGCTAAAGACCAGATCTGCCATCGGCTCACCCTTGCGCTGGCGGCGCGGGTTGGCCTGCGCCACGATATGCAGCGGCGCGACGCCGACCCCCGGCAGCAGCCGCCGCAGGGCATCGCGCGCCCGCCCCACGATATCGCGCGGCAGATCGGCCTCAGCCACCACGGCCTTGGCGCGCGGCTTGGGCAGCCGCTCGATAGCCGGGATGCGGTGCGCCGCCACCGCGCCCTGGGCCTCGCCCTCGCCGAGACCGGCCCACGGATCGCCGAGCAGCACAAACTCGATCAGCGTTTTGGTATCCACATCGTCCAGATAACCCTGGCGGCGGTACATCTCCTGGGCGAACTCGATCCTGGCGTTGTGCAGCGCCTCGCCGACCGGCGCGCCGCGGCTGAGGTGGGCCATCATCTTGTGGAACAGCAGGTCAGCGCCCACCAGCGGCAAGTCGGTGCTGCCGTAGGCGTTGACGGTCGCGCCGACACAGGCTAGCGCGCCGCAGGCCAGCGCGCGCAGCAGGATCGAGTTTGCAGCGGTGCGCCCGGCGAGATCGGCGCCGTAGCAGGCCTCGGAGAGCAGCAGCCCGCCGCGCAGATCGCCGACGGCGAGCTGGTCTGGCCGCAGCGCGATCGGGAGCTTGGAGGCCGCGCCCCACACGCCTTCCGGCTGACCGTAGAAGTTGGGCAGGCCGGACGCGCCGTGGAGGTTGCTGTAGAGCAGCCGGCGGCGGGCTAGAGCGAGCTGCGCGCCAGTCTCGGCGGCCAGCGGCGGACACGAGACCAGCTCGCCGCCCGGCAGCAAGGCATCGAGCACCGCCCGCGACGGCTCGCGCCAGACTTCGGCGCAGTAGCCAGCGAGCTCTGCGGCGGTGAACGCGCGTCGAGCGGAGCGGCGGCCGGGCAGCAGCAGCGCGCCGCGCCGCCTGGTGGCGCTGTGCTGCTCGATCATCTGGTCCAGCAGCGTCAGCAGCAGCGCCGGGTCGCGGCCATCGCCCTCGGGGATGCGGGCGACGATCCGGTGCGGGATGAGATGGGCGGCATCGTCGCAGGCGTACGGGTTATCGGAGAGGATCTGCTGGTCGTCGTCCGGGATGGGGTTGGCGAGCCGGTGGAACGGGACGATCGCATCGCCGCCGACGATCATCAGGATGCCGAGCTCGCGGCCCTGCCCGGCGAAGGCCGATGCTGCGGCGCGGACCAGATCGCGCATGGCTGTGGGCTGGATGGCGGCGGCTGGCAGTCGCGCAGCGCCGATCTTGAGCGTGGCCGGGTCATCGGCGTAGCACAGGTGCGCGCCGACGCCGCGCTTGCCGAGCGTGGCGACCAGCAGCCGCAGCCGCTCGTCGATGGCGGCGAACCCGCGCTCGCCAAAGCGGCTGACCAGCGCCGACCGGCTGCTAAGCACGAGCTGGCCGATGGTACGCCCGGTGCTCCACGGCACCAGCGGCCTGACGCCGGCCCCGGCGTCGGCGAGGGTGTGGCGCAGCTTCTCGGTGGTGGCGATGTACGCGGCGATCTCCGGGTCTGGCGGGGCGAGCGCCGGTGGCGGCGCGGCCGGGGCGGCGCTCTTCTGAGCCAGCGCGGTCGGCGAGGTCGGCGCACCGATCATCGATGTGAGGTCGAGCATCGCGATAAACGGCGCGATCGGGAGCAGCGCCGGCGTGTAGGTGATGTGCGGCACCGGCGGCAGCAGCCAGGGCGGCGGCTCTGGCGCGAAGAACCGCCGCGTCGCCTGACCGTCTGGGTCGTGGTGGGCGAGGCGGATGTGGAGCGCGGTGGCGACATCGGGCGGCGCGAGCGCGGCGCGGACCAGCAGGGCCGGGAAGCTCTCGGCGTGGGCGGCGGGCAGCGATTCGAGCAGATCGCTGGC
The DNA here is from genome assembly GCA_043754595.1 of Roseiflexaceae bacterium. Lineage (GTDB taxonomy): Bacteria > Chloroflexota > Chloroflexia > Chloroflexales > Roseiflexaceae > JAYUUK01. The sequence goes on from JAYUUK010000420.1 coordinate 3,497, forward strand.
GGCGGCGTGATCGCCGGATCGGCGCAGCGCCTCAATGGCGTAGAGCTGCATGTCTGCGCGGTCTGGGTTGCGCCCGATGGCGGCGGCGAGCTCGGCGGCGGCGAGCTCGACGTGGCCGCGGCGCAGGTAGATCACGCCCTGGCCGATGACGTCGGCGTCCACCAGCCCTGGCGCCAGCCCCTCGCTGCCGAGCGGGTCGTGGAGCGCGGCGCAGCGCAGCGCAGCGGCGGCCGGCTCGCGCTCGCCGGATGCGGCCAGCGCGCCCGCGAGCCCGGCCCAGGCTAGGGCGTCGAGCGGGTGGAGCCGCAGCGCCTGACGAAAGAGGTCGATGGCCGCGCGCGGGTCGCCCGACTCGAGCCGCGCCTGCCCGAGCAGCACTAGCGGCCCGATCGCCTCGGGGAAATAGTCGCGCAGCAGCGCCGCCGTCTGGGTGGCCGGGGCATGCTCGCCGAGCCTGAGCGCCAAGTCGATGGCGCGGCGCAGACTGGCGATATCGACGACCTCGGCCAGCGGCATATCGATCGCCTGCTCGGTCGCCGGCGCGGTAGATTGAATGGCAGTCGCGAACATCAAAACCTCCGTCATAGAGACACTCGATCGTCAACGGGCGTTCGATCACCGCGCGCCGGTGCCGTCTCACGCTGGATAGTTTGAATCGTGCAAACGTGTGTCGGCAGCACGACGCGGCGGGCGGCAATCGGCAATTGTCAATCGAGCTCAAGAGTCACTAGACTATGCGGCCTCTTCGCCACGGCCGAGGTGCTGCGCCATAAACGCCAGCGGGCCAAGGGTGCTCAGCTCGACGATCGCATCGCGGTAGCCTGGGCTGAGCTTGACGGCGCGTCTGAGGCGCTCGACGGCGCGGGTATACTGTTTGAGACGGCGGTGGGCGCGGCCGGCCAGGTAGTGGTAGCGCGGCTCATCTGGCGCGCGCTCGATGGCGCGCTCAAAGGCCGCCAGCGCCTCCTGGTTATGGTTCAAATTGAGCGACATCTCGCCATAGCGCGCCTGGATCTCGGCGTCGTCTGGGACGATGCGGACGGCGCGCTCGTAGGCCAGCCTGGCCTCCTCGTAGCGCCTGAGCTGGAGCAGGACATCGCCGAGCTGTGCCTGATAGGCGGCGTTGGTGGCGTCGAGCTCGGCGGCGCGATGCATGTGAATGAGCGCCGCCGGCGCGTCGTTGGCCTCGACGTGGATGCGCGCCAGACCCTCGTGGGCCGCCGCTGACTGGCCGTCCAGCGCCAGCGCCCGCTCCAGGCTGACCCGCGCGCTTTTGGACTGCCCGAGATCGAGCTGCGCCCGCCCGAGCCGCCAGTGGTGCTCGGCGACATCGGGCGCGCTGGTAGCGGCGATCTCGTAGTGCCAGCGCGCCAGATCGGTCTCGCCGCCATGCTCGATGATCGCGCCGAGCGCGTTGTGGAGCGACGCCTCCTCGCCGAACTGGCCGATGGCGCGCTCCAGCGTCTCGCGCGCGCCGCCGCTATCCTGGCGCTGCTGCTGGGCGTTGGCTAGCGCCAGCCAGTGGGAGGCGTGCTCCGGGGCATACTGGACGGCGGCAGCGATCTGCTCGATGGCGGCGGCGTGCTCGCCGGCGGCCTGCTGCATGCGGCCGAGCTCGTAGTGCCAGCTGCCGCGCCCAGGCGCGAGCTTGATCGCCGCAGTTAGTGTGGAGGCCGCCTCGGCGCTCTTGCCCTGGCGCTCCAACACCTGCGCCAGCTGGTAGTGGTAGTCGGCGACGTTCGGATCCGCCGCAGCGGCGCGCTGGTAGGCGTTACGCGCCGCCTCGGTCATGCCGAGCCTGGTGCAGATCTCGCCCATCAACGCGTGCCACGCCGGGCGCTGCTGGTCGAGCGTCAGCGCGTTGATCAGCGATGCGCGCGCCTCGTGGTAGCGCCCGGCGCTGGCGTAGAGGCTGGCGAGGCGGTGGTGGGCCGTGGCGCTCGATGAGTCCAGCCGCACCGAGCGGCTGGCGGCGTTGAGCGCGCGCTCGTGGCGGCCGGCGCCGAGGTAGGCATCGCTCAGCGCGGCGGCCACCGTCGCATCATCGGGGCGGGACTCGGCGGCGCGCTCCAGCGCCTCGACGGCGTCTTTGGCCTGGCCGCGGGCCGCCAGCGCCCGCCCGAGTAGCAGCTGGATCTCGGAGGAGTGCGGGTCTGCGGCGGCGGCGCACTCCAGCGCGGCGTGGGCGGCGGGGGCGTCGTCCATCTCCAGCGCGATCCGCCCGAGCAGCGCGTGGTCGGCGGGGGTGCGCTGCTGCACCTGCTCCAGATCGGCGCGGGCGGCGGCGATCCGGCCGAGCGCGGCGGCGGAGCGGGCGCGGCGGCGGCGGATCTGCTCGGTCGGAGCGCTGAGAGTCAGATCCTCCGGGGTGCGGCCGTCCTCTTCGTCGTCGAGGCACTTGGCGCCGCGGTCGGCGAGCTCGAACGCCCGGTCGAAGGCGGCGATCGCCTCGTGGTGCTGCCCGATCTGCTGCTGCGTCAGCCCGAGCTCGTAGATCCAGCGCCAGGCTGCGGGCGCGAGCGCTGCGGCGCTGGCGAACGACTCGGCCGCGCGGGTCAGGCTCGGCAGCGGCTCGCCGCTCGGCTGGGCGGGCGGCTCGGTCAGCGGCAGCGCGCCGCGCTGCGCCAGCCCGAGGTAACCGTGGTAGTCGGCGCGCTGTGGCGCATGGGCGGCGGCGGCGGCGAAGGCCTCGGAAGCCTCGCTGTGGGCGCGGGTGCGGTAGAGCGCGCGCCCGAGCAGGTAGGCGGTCCTGGCGTCTTCAGGGGCGAGCTCGTGGGCGCGGCGCAGCGCGTTGACGGCCTCGTCGAGATCGCCGGCCACCGAGAGGATCTCGCCAAGGATGCGCCAGTGCTCCGGCCGCTGCGGGGCGAGCGTGACGGCGCGGCGGGCGTGGTTGAGCGGCACATCGGGCGAGATGCTGCTATCGAAGGCCAGCATTTCGGCCAGCGCCGCCTGGGCCGCCGCGAAGTGCGGTTTGAGCGCGACGGCCTCGCGCAGCTGTTGCGCGGCATCGGCGTGCTGACGTCTGCCGGCCAGCTGACGCGCCAGCTGGTAGCGGGCCTCGGCGTCGCGCGGGGCGGCGGCCACGGCACGCTGCCACGCGTCGGTCGCGGCGGCGTCATCGCCGATGGCGGTGTAGTCGGCGGCGATCTCGGTCCACCACGCCGGCTGCGGGCGCTCGGCCAGGGCGGCGCTGAGCTGCTCGGCGGCGGCGACGCGGTCACCACTGGCTCTGAGCACGGCGGCGAGGATGGCGCGGTGCTCGGGCAGCACCGGCGGGTAACTGACGGCGCGGCGGGCGGCGTCGAGCGCGTGGGTCAGGCTGCCATCGTCCAGCAGCAGCCTGGCGAACAGCGCGTAGGCCCGTCCGTCCTGCGGGTCGCGGCGCAGCACGTCGATGAGGTCGGCGCGGGCGGCATCGCGCCGGTTACGGGCGTAGAGCGCCTCGGCGCGCAGCCGGTAGAAGCGCGGCGAGTCGGGCTGTGGCGCGATCCGGCCGAGCTCGCTGAGCGCCTCGTCGTGCCAGCCGCGCGCGATCTGGATCTCGGCCAGGTCGATCGTCCACTCCTGCCGATCTGGCCGCAGCTTGAGCGCGCGGGCCATGGTCTCGGCGGCGGCGGCGTGCTCGCCGGCGGCCGCCTGGCCGCTGGCCAGATCGCGGATGTAGTCGGAGTTCTCGCCGCGGGCCGCGGCGCGGCGCAGATGCGGCAGGGCTTCGCTGGCCGCGCCGCTGCGCAGCAGCGCGGTGCCGAGCGCGTGGTGCAACTCGGCACGATCGGGGGCCAGCTCGGCGGCGTGGGCGAATGAGCGCGCCGCCGCTTCGAGCCGGTTATCCTGCAACTCGACCTGCCCCAAGGCATAGTGATGGTCGGCGGTGTCCGGCGCGATGGCGATGGCTCTGAAGGCGCTGGCGCGAGCGTCGTCCATGTTGTGCAGCCTGAGCTCGGCGCGCGCCAATGTCGCGTGGATGGTGGCGACGATGCCGCGCCTGCCGGATGCCGCGCGCTCGGGGGCGGCCGACTTGGCCTCGGTCTCGTGCGAGAGCAGTAGCATCTCCAGCAGGCCGCGCGCCTCGAGCGGCTGGTCGCCCGCCACCAGCAGCTCGCCGAGCCTGAGCTTGTGCTCGTCGTGCCGCTGGTTGAGCCACGAAGCTCGCCTGGCGTGCTCCAGCGCGCTGTCGATCTGGCCAGCGCTGGCGTGGAGGTCGCGCAGCGCGCCGTGGACTGCGTCGCACGCTGGGTCGAGCGCGCTGGCACGTTGGAGCGCCTGGAGCGCCTTGTCGCTGTCGCCGAGCGCGAGCAGCACCTGGCCGAGCACAAACTCCGGCTCGTGCGAAGGGTCAACGGCCACGGCGGCGCGCGCCGATTCGAGCGCCGGCTGGTGCTGCCCGTCGCCGAGCAGGATCCTGGCGCGCGCCAGATGCGCCGAAGCGCGGGTCGAGTCCAGCGCCACGGCGCGGTCCAGCAGGGTCAGCGCCGCATCGTGCTGGCCGACGCGCATCGCCAGCACGCCGGCGTGCTGCTGGATCTCGGCGTTGCCGGGGGCGACGTTGGCGGCGTGGCGGGCCACGTCGAGCGCCTGCTGGCTGATGCCGAGCGCATCGAGCGCCGTGCTGTAGCGCAGCAGCGTCGGCGGGTCGTCTGGGGTGGCGCGCAGCGCGCGCTCCAGCGCTGCGGCCGCCAGCTCGTAGCGGCCCTGCTGCAACAGCGCGTAGCCCAGCTCGGCGGCGATCACCGGGTCCTGTCTATCGTGCAGTGCGCGGGTGAAGGCGGCTCCGGCGCGGCTCCAGCGCCCGAGCGCCAGATGCAGCCGCCCGGTGTCGGCCAGCGCCCGCGGGTCGCGGCGATCGCGCCGCAGCAGCTGGGCGAAGATCGTGCGAGCGCGGGCGGTGTCGCCGACGCGCAGGTGGAGCGAGGCGGCCACGCGGGCGTAGTCCGGCGATTCGGGCGCGAGCGCGGCGGCGTGCTTGGCGCTGATGAGCGCCGCATCGATGTCATCGTTGGCCAGCGCGCTCTCGGCCACGGCGGCGTGGAGAGCGGCACGGTCTGGCGCAAGCTGGGCGGCCTGGCGGAAGTGGCGCAGCGCCAGCTGGTTCTGGCCGAGCCGGCCGTAGGCCGCGCCGAGCTGGTGTTCGTGGTGGGCGCTCTCCGGCGCGAGCGCGCGCGCCCTGCGGTAGGCGTCGAGCGCCTCGTCGAAGCTGCTCTGGCGCCAGAGCAGC
>JAYUUK010000421.1:0-8702 GCA_043754595.1 Roseiflexaceae bacterium
AACCTTGACGCCATCGCCCGCCCGCTTCACCCGCACGCGACGCCGCGCTTCGCCCGCGCGCGCTGCTGAGCTTCCGGGACGCTCGGCCGCGGTGCGTGCGCGACCGCACAGGCCACAGCGTCCCGGAAGCTGGCAGCGCCGTCACGCTGCGCTCGCTCGCCCGCCAGCGCCGATCATCATCGCTTAACACTGTTATCGCCATGATTCACGCGCTTAACGGCGATTTAAGCATGCGATGACCCGCCGTTAGTCTCGCACCGCTATCCTGCTGCCATACCGAGATCTCTCCACGCGTGTGTGCCAACGACGGCATCCCTGCCCGCCGTGGCATCGCCGCGCCGCGCGAACGATTTTTGGCCCACGGCGGGCCGTAGACCAGGAGCGAAGCATTGGGCACCGTCGTCGTCCAGAACCTGCGCAAAGTCTTCGCCAACGGCCACGAGGCGCTCAAGGATATCTCGTTCCGGGTCCAGGCCGGCGAGCTGGTCTCGATCATCGGGCGCAGCGGTGCGGGCAAAAGCACGCTGCTGCGCTGCCTCAATGGGCTGCTGCCGGTGACCTCCGGCCGCGTGATTATCAACGACGTCGAGATCAGCAACAGCGCCCCCGAGCAGCAGCGGACCATGCGCAAGCGGATCGGCTTCGTCTACCAGGACTATAACCTCGTGGACCGCTCGACCGCCTTTCGCAATGTGATCTCCGGTCGGCTCGGGCAGATGCCGCCCTGGCGCTCGGTGCTCGGGCGCTTCCCGGCACAGGACCGGCTGATCGCGCTGCGCTGCCTCGATCAGGTGCAGCTGCTGCACAAGGCCGAGCAGCGCGCCGACCGGCTCTCCGGCGGCGAGAAGCAGCGGGTGGCGATCGGGCGGGCGCTGGCGCAGGAGCCGTGGCTCATCCTCGCCGATGAGCCGGTGGCCAGCCTGGACCCCGAGCTCTCGCACGAGGTGATGGGCTTTCTGCGCAAGGCCGCCAGCGATGCTGGCGTGCCGGTGCTGGTCAATATCCACGATGTCCTGCTCGCCAAAGAGTACTCGGATCGAATCATCGGCATCGCCGAGGGCCAGCTGGCCTTCGATGGCGCGCCGGCCGAGTTGACCGAGAACGACCAGCGCCGGATCTACCGCCGCGACTCGCGCACCTACGTCGGTGCCGAGCGGGCCGGCGCGCGCAGTCAGGAGGTTGCGCTTGGCGACATCGTCCACTAGCCCGCAGCTCCCCGAACGCATCGCCCAGCACCCGCTTGCCAGCACCGCCCCGCGCGTCGGCGTGCAGGGGACGCTGATCACGCTGGCGCTGCTGGTGGTCATTGCCTGGGCCTTCAACGGCACCCAGGTCAGCCTCGGCGAGTTGATCACCAGCGCACCGAATATGTGGGATCTGATCACCCGCATGTTCCCGCCGGACTGGGCCTTCTTCGCCGACTATGATCGGGTCTTCGTGCCGACGATGGTGACGATCCAGCTTGCGATCAGCAGCACGGTCATCGCCGTGATCCTGGCCTTCCCGCTGGGGCTGCTGGCGGCGCGCAATCTATCGCACCCGGCGATTTACCAGAGCGTGCGGGTGGTGCTCAACATTGTGCGCTCGATCCCCGAGCTGGTCTGGGCGCTGATCTTCGTCTCAGCCGTCGGCCTCGGGCCGTTCGCCGGGACGCTGGCGCTGGTGCTCGGGTCGGTCGGCAGCCTGGCCAAGATCTTCGCCGAGTCGATCGAGGGCATCAACCCGCGCCCGGTCGAGGCGATGGACGCGGTGGGTGCCAACGGTATCCAGAAAATCACCTTCGCCGTGCTGCCGCAGTCGCTCGTCAGCATGGTCAGCTACGCGCTGCTCTACTGGGAACATAACATCCGCGCCTCGTTCATCGTCGGCGCGGTGGGCGGCGGCGGTCTCGGCTTCGAGATCACCAACGAGCTGAACCTGTTTCAGTATCGTCAGTTCGCGGTCCACGTGATCATCATCATCGTGCTGGTGACGATCGCTGACCGGATAAGCGCCTGGGTGCGCAAGGCGATCGCGTAGCCAGGAGCACGTCGTACGTTGTACACGCGCGAAGCGCAACGCGGGAGTTTGGGGGCGCATACCCCAAGATTATCCCTTTCCTACGCTCTATGTGCAAATTCCCCTATCAAGGAGAGACCCAATGAATCGCAGACAGATGCTTCGCCTGCTCGCCGGAAGCGCCGCCGCCGCCACGCTCGCCGCCTGCGGCGCCAGTACTGCCACGTCGCCCACCGCCATGCCCGCCGCCACCGCCGCCGATGCGACGGCGATGCCCGCCGCCACCGCCATGCCCGCCGCCACCGCCGCCACCGCCGCGCCGCTGACCACCGGCTCGGCCGACGCCGGCAGCTTCGCCGGCGCGCCGGATATGAAGGGCAAGCTAAGCCTGAAGAAGATCAGCATGGCTTTCATCCCGGCCGAGGACGCCGCCAAAACCCTCTCGGACAACAAGGATCTGCTGGCCTACATGAAGCAGGTCTTCGACGTCGAAGTCGTCGGCGCGGTCGGCACGTCGTACTCGGCGGTGATCGAGGCCATGCGCGCCAAGAAGGTGGATGTGGCGTTCTACGGCCCGTTCTCCTACATTCTGGCGCACGTCGAGGCCAACGCGCAGGCGCTCGTCCAGGGCGAGAACAAGGACGGCAAGCAGTCCAACTACTTCAGCCTGATCATCACCCAGGCCGACAGCGACATCAAGACGCTGGCCGATATCAAGGGCCGCAGCTTCTCGTTCGTCGATGCGGCCTCTACATCTGGCCACCTGGTGCCGAGCTACACGCTGCTTAAAAAGGTCGGGCTGAGCGAGAAGGACTACAAGCCGCTCTACGCCGGCTCGCACCCCGCATCGTACCAGGCGGTGCTCAACAAGAAGGTGGACGCCGGCGCGATCGCCAGCGATATTTTCCAAAAAGGTATCGACGAGGGCTCGATCGACGCCAAGGCGATTCGGATCGTGGACACCTCGTTCTCCATCCCCGGCTCGCCGATCGCAGTGCGCGGCGACATCCCACAGGCCGACCAGGACATGCTGCTCCAGGCGTTTTTGGCGATCAACGAGCAGCCGAAGGAGAGCAAGCTGTGGAAGGTGGTCAGCGGCGGCCTCGGCGTCGGCACGGTCAAGCTGCGCAAGGCAGACGACGCGGTCTACGATGAACTGCGCAACATCCCAGAGGCGATCGGCATCGACATCAAGAAGCTGAAGTAGCCAGACAACAACCTCAGCGGCCCGTCCGCCGAGCGACCGATAGATCCGCCGTCCCGCGAGAGCAGCGCAGCTGCGGCGGGGCGGCGGCCAGACACGCTCTGTCACGCTGAGCGCCCGGGGTCTCATCAGCGGGAACACCTGCCCCGCCAAGCGTCTGTGGTGCCATGGCGGCCGATCGGCGTGGTACCGGCACAGACCCCTCGCGGCGCGCATGTCGGCTCCGCGACATATGCCGGTGGATGCCGCTCGGGATGACACGCAGCGGGGCGGCGGGGCTGAAATAGGCCAATGGGTCAATCGTCAATCAGATGACACACTGTGCGTGGCGCTGGGCGCTGAAATAGGCAATCGTCAATGGTCAATCAAGTGATGCTGCTCGAAACCATGGCCCGCTCGCCTGCGGCCGCCGTCAAGCAGTTTGCCGAGGCGATCATCCCGCAGCTTGAGCCGATCGAGGTGCTCGCCAACCGCACCGGCCTGGCGATGCTGCCCATGACCGACCCGGCGCACGGGACGCTGTTCTACCTCGGCGAGGTGCTGATCGCCGAGGCCCACGTCCGCCTCGCCAGCGCCGAGGGATACGCCGCCTGTCTCGGCCGCGACCTCGAGCAGGCGTTGGCGATCGCACTGCTGGACGCCGCGCTCGCCGCCGGCGTCGCCGCAGACGCTATTTTTGCATTCGCCGCCGCGCAGCGCGCCGCGCTCGATGCCGCAGACGCCGCGCTCGATGCGCAGATCGCCGCCACCCGCGTTGAAATGGAGACCTTCTGATGGCGACGCCGCAGCCGACCGCCAGCGAGACCCGCAACCACCAGACGTTCAGCGCACTGATGTGGGCGCTGAGCTACCCAGGCCGGCCGCAGCGCCTGCCGTTCGCCGCCCCAGGCGCCTACGCTGCCATCGGCGACGCGCTGCTGGACATCGAGACCTCGTTCTTCACCGACGACGCAGCGCTGCACACCGCGCTGCTGCGCACCGGCGCGCGGCCACTCGGCGTCGACCGCGCCGGCTACCAGTTCTACCCGCAGCTGAGCGCCGCCGCCTGCGCCGGCCTGGTGGCCGCGCCCATGGGCACCTTCACCCACCCTGACAGGGGCGCAACGCTGGTCATCGGCTGCGCGCTCGGCGAGGGGCGGGCGCTGACGCTGAGCGGCCCCGGCCTGCCGCGCCCGGCCACGATCCACATCGGCGGGCTGCCGAGCGCGCTGTGGCAGGTGCGGCGGCGCTGCATCCGCTACCCGCTCGGCTGGGACATCGTGCTGGTGGACGGCGAGCAGCTGGTGGGGATCCCGCGCACCAGCAGCGTCGAGGAGGCGTAATGGCCTACGTCGCAGTCCGCGGCGGCGAGCGGGCGATCGAGCGCGCCGAGCTGCTGTTTCGCCAGCTCAACGGGCCGATCGACGGCGACTTCGTCCGCTCGATCGCCGACCATCTGCCATACCTGGTGGACCGGCTGATGGGCGAGGGCTCGCTCTACGCGCCGGAGCTGGCGGCGCTGGCGCTGGCGCAGAGCGGCGGCGATCTCTACGAGGCGACGCTGCTGCTGCGTGCCTACCGCTCGACCCAGCCGCGCATCGCCTACGCGCTGCCCGTAGACGCCGGCCACACCCGCACGCTCCGCCGGATCTCGGCGGCGTTCAAGGATATTCCAGGCGGGCAGATCCTCGGCCCGACGCTAGACTACAGTCATCGCCTGCTGCGCACCGAGCTGCTGGATTCAGAAGCCGGGAACCAGGAGCCTGGAGTAAGCAGCCAGGAGCCAGGAGACGGCGAGCGAGAGTCAGCGGGCATCGGCCAGACGCCGGAGGCCGATGACAGCACGGCCGTGATGCCCATATCGATCCCGCCGGTCTCGGACTGGCTGCGGCAGCATGGGCTGCTGGCGCCAAAGATCGATGCGGGCGACGATGACCCGGCCACGCTGCCAGACGTGACCCGCGAGCCGATTGTCTTTCCCGCGCCCCGCGCTCACCGCCTGCAGTCGCTGGCGCGCGCCGATACCGGCGGGGTGCTGACGCTCGGCTACGCCGGAATGCGCGGCTATGGCACCACCCACCCCACCGTCGGCGAAGTGCGGCTGGGCGAGGCCGATGTGCAGCTGCGGCACCCCATCAGCGGCGCGGTCTTCAGCGTCGGCCGCGTCCGCATCGCGCAGGCCGAGGTGCTGAGCAGCGAGGCCGACCGGCTGGAGATCGGCGGGGCGGCGACGTTTGGCTGGAACGAGGTCAAGGTGATCGCCGCCGCTATGCTAGACCTGGAGATGGACCGCGCCGCGCCGCACCCTGCCCACCAGGAGGAGTTCGCGATCACCCACACCGAGCCGGTCGAGGCCTCTGGCTTCTGCATCCACTACAAGCTGCCGCATTATGTCACCTTCGGCAGCGCGCTCGATGTGATCCGACGGAGACAGCCACACGCTGCACAGGCGTCCACAGATAGCCACAGATAGCCACAGATGTCCGGGTAATGAAGTAGGGCCGAAGCATTCGCTGATCATAATCATGTGAATGAGCGCAATGTCGCGAACGCCACGGCTCAACGCGAACGCCACGACCCAACGCGGACGCCACAACTCAACGCGACCCAACACGGAGCGCAGCGACCACGAAAGATAGCAGTATGATTCTTGCAGATCTCGCCCACCGGCGCCAGGATTACAGCTACGCCTTTCTGGACGAGTTCGCCAAACGCGAGCTGCGCCGCCGCATCCTCAAGGCGATCGCCATCCCCGGCTACCAGGTGCCGTACGCCAGCCGCGAGCTGCCGATCGCCCGCGGCTGGGGCACCGGCGGCCTCCAGGTCACACTCAGCATCATCGGCCCCGAGGATACGCTGAAGGTCATCGACCAGGGCGCCGATGACTCGGTGAACGCCGCCAACCTGCGCAGCTTCATCGCCCGCATGACTGGCGTGGCCACCACCACCGACGCGCTGGCCGCCACCGTCATTCAGAGCCGCCATCGCCTCCCCGAGGAGCTGCTCCGCGAGGGTCAGGCGCTGGTGCTCCAGGTGCCATACCCCGAGCCGCTGCGCAGCGTCGAGCCCAGCATCACCGACGCCCGCGAGCTCCACGCCGACGCCGACTACGCGCTGGTCTGGCTCGGCCTCTACGAGCAGGTGACCCGCCACGGCGGCTTCACCGGCGGCGCCGACTACCCGGTGATGGTCAATGGGCGCTACCTGATGGCACCTTCGCCCATCCCGCGCTGGGACACGCCGATGCTGCACCAGGCGGCTCACCTGACCCTGCTCTCGGCCGGGCGCGAGAAGCGGCTCTACGCCGTCCCGCCCTACACCGACGTGCGGCCGGTCGAGTTCGACGATATCTTCTTCGCCGTCGAGGATCAGCGCGGCAGGGTCTGCGCCCGCACCGGCGCCACCGGCAAGTTTATGAACGAGATCCCCCAGCCTGACGGCGGCGCCAGCTTCGAGCTCTCCGATAGCGGCTACGCCGAGAAGCGGCTGCGCCGCCGGGCCGGCGAGGACGTGGCGATCGGGCCGACGGCGTACGACGACGACGGGCGCTTCTACGTCGATGGGGTGCTGAAGTGAGCCAGCCGCGCTTCGACGACCCCGCGCTCCAGCGCGATGTGCCGCTGCTGCGCGCCACCGGTCTGGTGCGGCGCTACGGCCCAATTATGGCGGTGGACGACGTCAGCCTGGAGGTCTACGCCGGCGAGGTGCTCGGCGTGGTGGGCGAGAGCGGCTCTGGTAAGAGCACCGTGCTGCGGCTGCTCAACCTGGAGGAGCCGCCAGACGCCGGCAGCTACACCCTGCGTAGCGCCGAGCGGCCCGACGATGACCTGTTCGGGCTGGACCGCTTCGCCAGGCGACAGCTCCAGATGCGGCAGATCGGCATCGTCTACCAGCACGCCCACCGCGGGCTGCGCATGCACCACAGCGGCGGCGGCAATGTGGCCGAGCGGCTGATCATGGCCGGCGAGCGCAGCTACGCCACGCTGCGGGCATCGGCGAGCGCCGCGCTCAGCGCCTCAGAGTTCCCGCTTGACCGCATGGACGACGCCCCGGCGCAGATGAGCGGCGGGATGCAGCAGCGGGTCCAACTCGCCAAAGCCATCGCGCTCCGGCCATCGCTGCTGCTGCTGGACGAGCCGACCACCGGGCTCGATGTCTCGGTGCAGGCGCTGGTGATCGACACGCTGCTGCGGCTCAGGCGCGAGCTCCAGATCGCCACCGTGATCGTCTCGCACGATCTTGGCGTCATCCGCGCGCTGGCCGACCGGGTGCTGGTGATGCGTGGCGGGCGGGTCATCGAGCGCGGCCTGACCGATCAGGTGCTCGACGACCCGCAGCACGCCTACACCCAGCAGCTGGTGCACGCCCGGCTGTAGCTCGCAACCAGAAGGCAGGAGCCGGTAGCACGGCGCACAGCGGGGGTTTGGGGGTCGGGTACCCTCTGGGTGTCCCCGAAATCATTCATTTCTTATTACTCCAACCAGATCAGCCGCAGGCATCGCCTGCCAAGGAAAGAAGTGCTAACCGTCCACAACCTCAGCAAAACCTTTCACATCCACCAGCTCGGGCGCGAGGTGGCGGCGTTCGGCGATGTCAGCTTCGGCGTGGCGGCCGGCGAGTTCGTGCTGATTGGCGGCGCGAACGGGGCGGGCAAGAGCACGCTGCTGCGCTGTCTCTACCGCACCTATGTGCCGAGCTCGGGCAGCGCGGTGTACAATAGCCTGGCCGGCCCGATCGACCTGGCGCGCGCGGCGGACGTGGACATCGTGGCGCTGCGCGGCCGCGAGCTCGGCCACGTGACCCAGTTCCTCCGCCCGCGCCCGCGCGTCCCGGCCATCGATCTGGTGGCCGAGCCGCTGGTGCAGCGCGGCGCGAGCTGGGAGGCGGCGCGCGCGCTGGCCGGGGCGCTGCTGACCGATTTTGGGCTCAAGCCGGCGATCTGGGCCGCCTACCCCAGCACTTTCTCCGGCGGCGAGCAGCAGAAGGTCAACCTGGCGAAATCGCTGATCGCGCCGTACCGGCTGCTGCTGCTGGACGAGCCGACCGCGTCGCTCGACGCGATGGCGCGCCGGGCGCTCGTATCCAGGCTGGCGGCGATCAAGGCCGAGGGTGTCGCGCTGATCGGGGTCTTCCACCACCCCGAGGATGTGGCCGCGCTGGTGGACCGCGAGATACAGCTATGACCTGGCTGACGAATATCCAGATCGTGCTGCCGGACGCCGTGCTGCCGCGCGGCGCGATCGAGATCGACGGCGAGCTGATCGGCCGCGTCGTCGAAGGCGCGCCCCCGGCTGGCGCGCAGATCGTCAACTGCGACGGGCTGCTGGCGCTCCCAGGCATCATCGACATGCACGGCGATATGATCGAGCACGAGATGGAGCCGCGCCCAGGCGCAGACTTTCCGCTCGACATGGCGATCTTCGAGCTGGACAAGCGGCTGGCGTCCTGCGGCGTCACCACTGCCTACGCCGCCATCTCGTTCTGGGAGACGGTGCGGCGCGAGCGGCAGCGCAGCGGTGAG
>JAYUUK010000422.1:0-8694 GCA_043754595.1 Roseiflexaceae bacterium
CCGGCCTCGACGATCCGCACCATCAGCTCGTCGTGGTCCAGCAGCGCCGAGACCGACTTACCGATCGAGTACAGCACCGTCAGCTCCTGGACGCGCTGCCGCAGGTGGCGGGTCAGCTGGTCTTTCTCGCGGGCGAGGCGCCGTTCGCGCAGCGCCTGGTTGATCACGGCCTGGGCCTCGGTCTCGCTGAACGGCTTGATCAGGTAGTTGCGCGCCCCGAGCCGAAACGCCTCGACGGCGATCGCCTCCGAGCCGTGGGCGGTCATTAGGATCACCGGGACATCATAGCCCTCCTGCGCGATCTGCCGCAGCAGATCCAGGCCGCTGATATCGGGGAGCTGGAGATCCAGCAGGATCATATCTGGCAGCTTCTGCCGCAGCCGTGCGAGACCCTGGCGGCCGGTGTTAGCGATGGCGGATGCGTAGCCAAGCTCTGGCAAAACATAGTCGGCAAGCATCGCGCAGATCTGCTTGCTGTCATCGATGATCAAAATCTCTTCCATCGCCATCCTGAAATTGCTCACACGCTTGCACACGCCTTGCCAATTATACATCAGCCCGCGTCGCAGTGCCTCATCAAACTCTTATCGCTGTTTCATCGGGCGCTTAGCGCACCATGCGATACTATGCCCAGTTAGATGAGGCTGCGCCCCAAACCTCCGCGATGCGCGAGCGCGCTCCAGCGGCAGCGGGGACTGGGGGCGCAGCCCCCAGATCCTCTCTCTGTAGCGTGGAAAGCGGGGGATTGGGGGCGCAGCCCCCAGATTCTCCCCCTCTACCTGTAATGTAAATGGAGCAAGAGTTCATGGAACGCAACACACGCAATCTTCTAGTCGTCGGCGTGGCGCTCGGCCTCGTCGTCAGCATCATCTTCGGCGGCCTGCTCGGCGGCGGGGCGATGTACTTCCTGGCCCAGCGCAGCGCCGCCCAGGCGGCCCCCGCCGTGGCTCAGCCGCAGGCGGTTCTTGCCGCGCTCGCCCCGGCCGCCCCGACCGAGCCGGCCCAGGCCATCCCTGCGCTGCCCGGCTCGTCAGACGCCCAGCCGATCGTAGCCACCGTCAGCCGAGTCTCGCCGGCGGTGGTCACCGTGATCAATACGCTGAGCGCCAGCGCGGCACAGGCGCAGCTCGGCGGCCAGCCAAGCGGTGGCTCGGCCACGCCGCGGGCCTCCGGCTCTGGCGTGATCTTCAGCAAGGACGGCTACATCATCACCAACAATCACGTCGTCGATGGCAACGCATCGCTGGCGGTGATCTTCGCCGACGGCTCGCGCCAGGGCGCCAAGCTCATCGGCAGCGACCCGCTCAACGACGTGGCAGTGATCAAAGTCGATGGCGGCGTGCCAGCCTACGCCCCGATCGGCGACTCGGCGGCGCTCAAGCCGGGCGAGACGGTGATCGCCATCGGCAGCCCGCTCGGCGATTTCCGCAACAGCGTGACCGTCGGAGTGGTCTCGGCGCTCAACCGCACCGTCGCCGGCGACGCGCCGGAGGGGCTGATCCAGACCGACGCCGCCATCAACCACGGCAACTCGGGCGGCCCGCTGTTCAACCTGCGCGGCGAGGTGATCGGTATCAACACCCTGGTGGTGCGCGGTGCCAATAGCATGACCGCTGACCAGGCGCAGGGCCTCGGGTTCGCCGTGCCCTCCAACACGGTGCGCAAGGTGGCCGAGCAGTTGATGGCCAGCGGCAAGGTGGTCTACCCGTTCCTCGGCATCGTGTTCGGCACGATCGACGCCCAGCTGGCGGTGGATAATAACCTGCCGGTGACCAGCGGCGCGTGGGTCAAGCAGGTGCAGCCAAACGGCCCGGCCGCCAGCGCCGGCCTGCGCGACGGCGACATCATCACCGGGCTCAATGGCGCAGCGCTGACCCCCAACGACTCGCTGCGCAGCCTGCTGCTGGAGTACAAGCCGGGCCAGACCGTCGGCGTGGATGTGCTACGCGATGGCAAGAAGATGACGTTCCAGATCAAGCTCGCCGAGCGCCCGACCTCATAGCCCAACTACGCCATCCACAGATAAACACAGATAAACACAGATAGCCGCAGATCACCCGGTCTGCGGCTATCTGTGTGCTCCAAAAGAATACAGGTTTTTGCGCGGTCTCTGTGCGGCTATGTGTGTGCTCCAAAAGAACACAGGTTTTTGCGCGGTCTCTGTGCGGCTATCTGTGTTTATCTGTGGACAACCTTCGGACGCAGCGCGAACGGGTCGGCGGCGATCACCGCCGACCCGTAGAGCTCCATCGCCCCCAGATCGGCCCGATACGTCAGCGCCTGGCCTCTATCTCCCAGCCGCGCCAGCGCCGGCAGCCGCCAGGCCCGCCCGTCCAACGGCGGCAGCGCCAGCGCCAGATTGAACGATCGCACCCCATGCCCATCGATCAGCAGACGCAGCGCAGGGTAGATGGCGGCGCTGAGACGCTCGGCCATCGCGCTCACATCGGGCGTCACCTGCGCCAGCATCACGCACTCGCGGTCGCGCAGCGGCGTCAGATGCGCGAACACCGCCGCGCGATCTGCCGAAACAAGCGTCAGCCCGAGCGCATCGTGGAGCTGGCCCAGCGCATCGGCGTACTCGCCCGCGTTGTCAGCACGATAGGTTTCAGCGGCGCGATCCCAGGCCGCCACGCGGCTGTACGGCCGCTCGGCCACCAGCGTCAGCTGCATATGGCCGTGGACGATCGTCGCGCCGCTTTTTGGCAGGCAGTTCCATGTCAGCAGCGGGAAGACGGCGCGTGCATCGCTAGCATGGGCCAGCGCGAACCAGCGCAGCCCGGTGTGGAGGTAGTCGGTCAGGCGCGCGGCGTCGAAGCGCAGCGGGTGCGGCTCATCGAAGATCACTAGCCCGTGCCAGCCGGCGAACTTGGCGACGTTGGACGCGGTGGTGCAGAACTGCCCGCGCACCCGCCCGAAGACATCGGCGGTAGTGCCGCGCACCACATCGGCAAACGTATCGTCGCCGCCGGCCAGCTCAGCGGCGATCCACGCCTCCAGAGCCACGTCATCGCCCCCAGCGGCGGGCGGGCGGCGGGCGCGCAGCGGGTTGAAGATCGATTCTTCACCGGTGAGCGTATTGGTCACACGCACCACGGTCTGCTCGGCCACTACGTCGGCGCTGCCAAACTGGCGCTCAACCCACGGCAGCATGGCGTCAGGGGTCAGCGCCCGCCCGACGCTGCGCTCGACGGCGAAAATAGTGGCGATCGGGCGCAGCGCCGGCGGCAGCGCGGCGAGCAGCTCGGGGAGCTCGGCGATCATTGGGCGCTCATTTCATGCTGTCTGTGGTGCCAACGCCCCGCTATGCGTTACGCTTCGCCAGCGGCGGCGCGAGATCGCGCAGGACATCATACCAGCGCTGACGCATCCGCTCGTGGGCCACTGCGTCTGGCAGCTGCTCCTGATGAAAACTGACGGCGGTCTTACCGCGGCTGGGGATCGTCCGCAGCTGGATCGTCGATGCCCGGTACCATTCTGGCGGCTGCCAGGTGAGGCGCAGATGGCTGCCTGGCTCGAACACCCGCACCTCGCCGACGGTGTCGTCTGGCAGCCGATAGCGCGCGCCAGGCACAAATGCCAGATCAGGTGCCTCGCCCAGCCACAGACGGATACCATCGGCCGAGATGAGCGCGTCCCACGCCAGGTGCGGCGGCACATCGAATGTCTTGCGCGCGCCGATGATGAAGCCCACGTCCCTGGTCTGGCCGACGGCGCGCGGCCCAGGTAGCCGCTGGTCATCGCCCTTGGTGGCGCTCACTGTGGCACCGCCGCGATCGCATCGAGCTCAAGCAAGTAGGCCGGGTTGCCGAGCCCCGCCACGAAGATCGCCACGATCGTCGGCGGGTTAGGGCGATCGCCCCAAACCCGGCGGAACGCGGCGAACCCTGGCGCGAGCGGCTGCCCCTGCACGATGTAGATCGTCCACCTGATCACGTGTTCGAGCGAGGCTCCTCCAGCCGCGAGCGCCGCCTGCAGATTGACAAAGACCTGATCGGCCTGCGCCGCGATATCGCCCTCGCCAACCAGCGCCCCACTGGCGTCAACGGCGTTCTGGCCGCCAATGTAGACCATTTTCGCCGACCCGGAGACTACCACCACCTGGCTGAACGCCTGGCTGGCCATCATCGTCGGCGGGTTAATGTACTGAACCGCGTCTGGCTCGCCGACACGCTGCGCTACGTCTGTCATACGGTACCTCCTCATCGGCTGCGACAACGAACAATCTCAGTGTAGCCGATAAATAGGCTATACTACGCCCGCATTAGACCGATCACGGGCGAAGCCAGGGGAGATAGCTATGTACCACCCGACCACCCGCGTGCTGACGGTGCTCGAGCTACTGCAATCGCGGCCCGGGGTCAGCGGGGCCACGATCGCCGCGCAGCTCGAAGTAGATCGGCGGACGGTGCGCCGCTACATCGCCATGCTGATCGATCTGGGCATCCCAGTCCAGGCGGAGCGCGGCCCATACGGTGGGTACCGGCTGCGGCCTGGCTTCAAGCTGCCGCCGCTCATGCTCAGCGACGGCGAGGCGCTGGCGGTGACGCTGAGCCTGATGGCGGCGCAGCGCGCTGGCGTCCCCGCCGACCCGGCGGCGATCGTCGGGGCGCGGGCTAAAATCGAGCGGGTGCTGCCGGAGGCGTTGCGGGCACAGATCTGTAGCGGTGGGGATGGCGGCCGCGCCGGTATGCTGAGGCGGCGGGCTAGTTGCAGCGCGATGAGCGTGGCGCGGTGGCGGGTGCGGCCACGATAGGCTTGGCGCGGTGCAAGACGCTTCGCGGGCGGTTGATCTGGCGCTGCAGGATGTTTGCTGGCGCTCAGCGTGACATGCGGTGGGGACGATGATGAGCGCAGTCACGCTGGGCGCTGACGACGGCACCCACGCTGCTCACAGCCCGTAGTGTGTCCCGAGCGCACCAGGGTCGATCTCATCGGCGGCGCGCTGGTAGCGATTGTCGGTCGAGAGCCGCAGCCGATCGGCGCTGAGGTTTGGCAGCGCCTTATGGATGGTGAAGGCATGGAAGAATAGCGCATCGCCGGCGCGGAAATCGGCGGTGTGCCATGTTTCCACCGACGACGTCGGCACGCCGCGCCCGCCCACCGCGCCGCGATGGTGCTCGGTGTGCTCCAGATAGCCGAGGCGATGAGTGCCGGGGGCAACGGCCAGGCCGCCGAGCGCCTCCGGGCAATCGCCGAGCGGGGTCCAGCAGCTGTAGGTCTCCACCGCTCCGCGGATGTAGAAGTGATCCTGGTGCGCCGGGGTAGTAGCCTCTTGGTAGTTGGGAAACGTGATGCGCCCGATCCGCCGTGGGTGGACCAACAGACCATCGCCGAGCAGCGCGCCCGCCACGCCGCGCAGCGCCGGGTGCTCGGGGAAGGCGTAAAAATCTGGCTGGTGGAGCACCCTGCGGTAGACCGCCATGTATGCTGGCATGCCCTCCGTCAGCGGCGGCTGCCCGGCGCGCACCACGCCAGCATCAAGCCCGTGTGCCTCGTCGAGCCAGCCAGCCTCGGCGCAGAACGCCAGCGTTGCCCGCCGCACCCGCAGCACATCCTCAGCCGGAACCAGCCCACGGAAGAACAGATAGCCGCGCTCGGCCATCTCCGCCCGCAGCGCGCCACTTTCGGCGGCCGCGTCACTCTCTACGAACGCATCGAGCATTACTGTACCTCATAGATCTGCCGCGCGAGCGCTGCTACATCGAGCGCCGCGAAATCGGTGGTATCGGCTTCGATCAGGGCGTCGGTGCCGGGGATCGGCGCGAGCCGCCCGGTCCAGTAGTCCTCGGTCAGCTCATGGATCACGATGCTGTCAAGGTGGCCTACGTGGCGCAGCCCGGCGGCGCCGCGCGCCAGGAAGCGCTCGCGCAGCACCGGCCCGTCGCAGACACACAGCACCTGCACGCTCACAAACGGCAATTGCTCGGCCATGGCCCGCAGCCGTGCCGCATCCAGCTCTGGCACAAAATTTGCCTCAATGACGCATGACTGCCCCGCCCGCAGCGTTGCCGCCGCCCAGATGAACAGCAGCTCCATGGTGGCCCCGCTCAGCTTCTTCGACCAAGCGCGGTCGCCGATGCCGAGCGTGTCGAACAGCGCCTCTTTGATCGTGTCTTTGGTCAGCACCGGCCAGCCGAGCAGCGCCCCAAGCCGCAGCGCCAGCGTCGTCTTGCCGGTGGCCGGGAGCCCGTTAACCAGCAATAATCGTGGTGTCATAGATCTGTGACCTTCGCACCAGTGGTAATGGCCGCCAGCTAACCTATACTGTGTCGCACCCCTCGTAATCGTCTCGCTGTGAGGTATCGATGAAGCTCCCTCGCACCAACGTCTGGACGCTCGTGCTGCTCTGTGCGCTGAACTTTGCTACGCTCGCGCCGCCATTGACTGCGGCCTACGAAGCGCCCCCTGCCACGGTCGCCGCCGCCACGGTCATCGACCAGAGCATCGCCGACGGCGCGCCAGACGATCGGGTGCGGCTGATCGTCGCGCTACGCACCCCGTTCGCCCCCGATGCCGCGCTCGACGATTCCCAGCGCGCTGCTCAGCGCCAGTCGATCGCGCAGTCGCAGCGTGCGGTGGGGCAGATGGCATCCGCGCTCGGCGGGAGCGTGACCGCCAGCTTCAGCAGCATCCCATTTCTGGCCATCGAGCTGCCGCGCGGCGGCGTCGCGGTGCTCGGCAAACGCGGCGATGTGGCGCGCGTGGATCTTGACCGTCTCGCCGAACCGCTGCTGGATCAAAGTGTACCATTGATCGGGGCCGACGCCGCGTGGGCCGCCGGGTTCGATGGGACTGGACAGACGGTGGCGGTACTCGATACCGGGGCGAGCGCGGCGCACCCGTTCCTCCAGGCGGCGGTCGTCGACGGCGCGTGCTTCTCGCAGGGCGGCAGCGACTATACCTCGCTCTGCCCTGGCGGCGCGAGCGCGCAGTACGGCATCGCGGCCGGCGACGACTGCCGCAACGCGAGCGGCTGCGGCCACGGGACCCACGTCGCCGGGATCATCGCCGGCCGCGCACCTGGCATCGACTTCGCCGGGGTGGCGCGCGGCGCATCGCTGCTGCCAGTCGTCATCTACCATCGGCGCGAGAGCGGCTGCAGCGGCAGCAGCCCGTGCGTGATGTCGTGGACCTCAGATCAGCTACGCGCGCTGGAGTGGGTCTACACTACGGCGCGCTTCGTCCGCCCGATCGCCGCCGTCAACCTCAGCCTCGGCAGCGGCCGCTACAGCGCCCAGCAGACCTGCGACGAGCAGAACGGCGCGCTCAAGGCCGCCGTCGATAATCTACGCGGCGTCGGGATCGTCACGATCGCGGCCGCCGGCAACAGCGGCTACCCCGATGCGCTCACCGCCCCAGCCTGCATCTCGTCGGTCGTCAGCGTCGGGGCGAGCAACAGCAGCCTGCGCTACGGCCCGATCGATAGCGTCGCCTCGTTTTCAAACGGCGCGCCGTTCCTCGGGCTGCTCGCCCCAGGTGTCTCGATCCGCTCATCGGTGGCGGGCGGCGGCTACGATACCAAGTCTGGCACGTCGATGGCGGCGCCGCACGTTGCTGGGGCCTGGGCGGTGGCCCGCAGCGCCGCCCCGACCGCCAGCGTCGAGCTCATCCTCGCGACGCTCAGACGCACTGGGGTGCCGGTCACCGACCAGCGTAGCGGCCAGACTACGCCGCGCATCCAGCTCGATGCGGCGACCCGCGCCCTGCGTCTGAGCATCGCCCCACCCGTCACCCAGCCGACGATCGACGCCATCTCGGCGCGCAGCGTCCCCGATGACATACCTTACCCGCTGACCATCGACGGCGCGCTCCTCGGTGGGACAGTGGCGGCGGCGCTGCGCGGTGAGGGCCGCACCATCGCGCTCGAAGCGGTGTACGCGCTGGACCAGCGCCGGGTGCGCGCTGTGGTGCCGCGCGGGGCGTCACCTGGCAGCTATCGCGTCGAGCTAACGGCCGACGATGGGCTGACGATCCTCGCGCCTGAGCCAATCTTGGTGTTTGCCGCCGCCTCAGCGCAGGATCTGCGCCTCGCGCCAGACGCGCTGTGGTCAGCGACGCCAAACGCCCGCGTCGGCGTCCCGATCGACCTGGGCGTGACCGTGGAGCGCCAGGGCGGTACCCGGCCGCTGATCGCCAGAGTGTCCTTCACCCTCCAGAGTCCGGCCGGCGGCGCGCTCGGAAGCAGTGCGGTGCGCATCGACGCCGGCCACGGCAGCGCCGCAAGTGCCGCGCTGCGATGGACGCCGCCGACCGCTGGGAAGTACATCGTCAGCGCCACCGTGGACGCCGACCGAGCGGTGGACGAGGTCGATGAGGATAATAATACGGTCACCCGCACCTTCACCGTGCTGCCGACGCTGCCAGACAGCGACCCGCCGCGCGTCGATGCGCTGACAGTCAGCGTCGAGCAGGGCACCGCGCTGGCGACGATCGCCGCCAACGACGGGGCGATCGGGAGTGGGGTCGCCAGCCTGTACTGGGTCGAGTACGAGCACGCGCCGCACATTGGCGGGTGGCTGCCGGTGGCTAGCAGCGCCGGGTGGATTCCGTACCGCCGCGAGCTGACGATCGCGCCGCAGCCGCTGCCGGGCGTCCACGCGCTTCAGCTTTGGGTGGCCGACGCCGCCGGCAACATCGCGCTCGCACCAGGCGAGGCGCGCTTCAACATCGCCGGGGATCCGAGCCTGATCG
>JAYUUK010000423.1:0-8680 GCA_043754595.1 Roseiflexaceae bacterium
GACGCAGCTTGCTGCGTCCAGGTCCCAGGCGAATAAAGCCTCAGCCGCCAGGCGGGCGGCGCTGCGCCGCAACGAGCGACTCGACGGCCTCGGCGAGCCCATCGACCTGCGCGCGCAGCCGATCGATATCGCTGCGGCTCGGCAGCCCATCGTCCGGCGCGGCGTGGTCGGTCAGCAGCGCCAGCATCCGCTCGCGCTCGGGGGCGTCGATGGCGCCGCGCTCGTGCAGCCGGTCCAGCCGATGGCGGATCGCCACGTCGATCGCCGCAGTCTCGGAGAGCGCGCTGCTGAGCGTACGCTGGATCCCGCCAAGCGTCTCGTTGCCGGCGCGGATCAGCCCGGTGAGCAGATTGGCGGGGAGCCAGCCGTGCTCGCCGCGCGACTGCAGCGCCACCTGCGCCAGGATCTGTGCGGTGATGTCGTCGTCGGTCTGGTTGTCAATGATCGTGATTGGCTCGCCGCGCTGCACGAGCGCGGCGATTCCTTCAAGCGTGATATACCGCTTGTTGTTGACGTGGTACAGCTTGCGGTTGGCGTACTTTTTGATCACGTGCATGAGGATCTCCGGCGCGGCGTTTGCCCAATTGTAACACAGCGCGTCACAGCGCTCGTGCATGCCTGGCCGGGATGACGCACGATACGACATTGCAGCTCTTCATCGCTTCAGGCGTTCACCTCAGACTCGCGCTTGATCACCACCAGCGTCGCGTCGTCGAATAGGACCCCCTGCGTAAACCGCCCCACCGCGCCGATGATCGCGTCGAGGATGGCGTTCGAGTCCAGCTGCCGGTGCTGCGAGATCACCGCGACGAGCCGCGGCACGCCGAATTCCTGCATCGCGCTGTCCGTCGCCTCGGTGACGCCGTCGGTGTAGCACACCAGCACATCGCCGTGCTCGATAGTGACCTCGGTCTCGCCGAGCATGATCTCCTCCAGCACGCCGAGCGCGATCCCTGGCGTCCGCAGGTAGAGCACATCGCCGCCAGCGCGCACCAGCAGCGGCGGGTTATGCCCGGCGCAGCTATAGCGCAGATGCCCAGTTTTGGGTGCCACCAGGCCGTAGAACAGCGTCACAAACATGCCCGAGTCCGAGTCGCGGGTGATCCAGCGATTGGCCCGCACCAGCGCAGCCGCCGGCGCCGAGCCGTCCAGCGCGGCGGCGCGCACCAGCGAGCGCGAGAGGGCCATGAACATCGCCGCTGGCACGCCCTTGTCTGAGACATCGGCGATCACAAACCCTAGCTCTTCGTCGCCGAGGCGCCAGTAGTCGTACCAGTCGCCGCCGACGATCCGCGCCGAGCGCCAGTCCGCCGCGATACTCCAGCCTGGCAGATCCGGTACTGAGTGCGGCAGCAGCGTAGTCTGGATGCCGCGCGCCAGCTGCAGCTCCTCCTCCAGCTTGGCCGCCTGACCGGCCTCGACGGCCAGATAGGCGCTCTCGATCGCGCCGGCCATCTGGTTGGCCATGCCCACCGCCAGCGCCAGCTCGCGCTGCGTGATCAGCCGCTGGACGTTGTAGTCCACCACCAGCACTCCGAGCACCGTGCCGCGCGCCCGCAGCGGCAGCGCCACCAGCGACGCGCCGCCGAAGACATCGAGGATGGGTGGGCAGGCCGATCGACGTGCGGCGGCATCTTCGAGCACCACCGGGGCCAGCGCGCGAGCGGCGGCGGCCAGCATGGGGGCGGCGGTCTCGGGGATCGGCTTGCCAACGAATGCCGCTCGCTGCTCGGCACTGATGCCGTAGACGCCATACGGCGTGAACGCCCCCTGCTCGCGGCTCCAGATCAGGCAGTAGCAGCGGTCGCAGCCGAGCAGCAGTGGCGGCAGGCGCACCACCGCCGGCAGCACTTCCTCCATCGTGTTGGCGCCGGCCAGATTCTCGGCCACCTGCAGCAGCGCGTTAAGCGTCCAGGCCTCCTCGCGCTGGGCGCGGAACGCCTGCGCGCTTTCGACCGCCACCGCCACCTGGTCGGCCAGGGTCTGCATCACGAACAGGTCGCTCTGGGCGAAGCGGCCCTGCTCCTCGCTGCGGACATCGAGCACGCCGATCCGCCGCTCGCCGAAGCGGATCGGCACCGCCAGCTCGGCGCGGGTGCCAGGGTCGTCGTCGATATAGCGCGGCTCGGCGCGGACATCGTTGACCAGCAGCGGCTGTACGTCGCGCGCCACCACCCCCACCACGCCCTCGCCGATCTGCGCTGCCCTGCGGCGGCGGGCATCGCTCAGCGCCGAGCCGGTGATCGTCGAGGCGCCGAGGATCAGCCGTTCCTGTTCGTCGATCATATAGATCTGTACCGTGCGGTAGCCGAAGCGCTCGGAGATCAGACGCACCACCGAGCTCAGCAGCTCGTCGAGATCGAGGATGGCGGTGATCCGCTCGCCGACCTCCTGGATCGCCTGGAGCTGCACCGCCCGCTGACGCGCATCGCTGAAGACCCGCGCCTTGGAGATCGCGACGGCCGCCTGGTCGGCGATCAGCGACAGCAGCCGCATGTCGTCGGCGTCGAACGCGCCTGGCAGATAGCTTTGGATGGAGATGCTGCCGATCACGCTCGCCGAGTCCAGCAGCGGCACGTAGATCCCGGAGCGCGGCGGCCGGTCGCTCTGGTAGCGCGGCCTGGCCGGCAGGGAGTTCATCTCCGAGGCGAAATCCTGTACTAGCAGCGCGCGCCCGGTCTGGCGCATCCAGCCGACGATGCCATCGCCGCTTGGCAGATCGACGGTGAGCGGCGGCAGGCGCACCCGATCCTGCACCCGCACCACCAGCGTGTAGCGGTCGCTCTCCGGCTCGAACAGCCCGAGGTGAAACGACCCAGTATCGACGACTTTGCTGGCCTCGCGGTAGATCAGGTCGCATAGCGCGTTGACATCGAGCTCGGCGCGGATGATGGCGCGGCTAGCCTGATTGAGCAGCCCGAGCTCGCGCACCGAGCGGTACTGGCTGCGCAGGTTGAGCGTTGCAGTGCGGACGGCGATGCTGACCGCCAGGAGCGCCACGCCGGCGAGCACGGTGTAGATTGGGCCGAGGCGGGTGAAGATCGCAGCGCCGAGCGCCGCGAACGGCAGCGGCAGCACATCGGTGAAGATGATCGCGCTCCACGAGGAGCGCCACCAGGTTAACAGCCCGCTGGTGCCGCCCTGGATGAACTCGCGGGCCACGCGGTTGAGCTGGATCACGAGCGGGAAGCAGAGGATGAGCGAGAACAGCAGCGTCGGCTGGTTTGGCTGGCCGCCCGCGAGCAGCGTGGCCAGCCAGCCGCCGGCCAACAGCGCGAACGCCCGCGCCCCGCTGCGCAGCATCGGCCGCCCGAGCAGCACCACAGTGGTGCGTGGGCGTTTGTAGATGATCGGCAGCAGCACGCCGTAGATCAGCGCGGAGACCGCCCCGATCAGCGCGCCGTTGGCCGGCCCGAGCGCCATCGCCGCCGTCACCACCACCACGCCCACCAGGCTGTGCGGGTCAGATGGGGGCACGCGAAACCCCGCGCTCTCTACCAGCACTGCCATCAGGATGAATAGCGCCAGCACCTGCCACGCGGCGTCCGGGCCGCTCAGCCAGACCGCCGCCCACCCGCCGACGCCGATCGCCAACGCGTAGGCCAGCACCAAGCGCTCGCGGCTCACGCCTGCTCCCGACCAAAGGCGGCCAGCGCCTCCTCGCGCGTCGCGTGGATCGCGAACACCTGGGTGAAGCCGGTCAACTCGAAGACCTCATAGACGTGCGGCCGGAGCGCGCATAGCCGCAGCTCGCCGCCCTTGGCGATCAGTTCGCGTCTGACCAGCAGCAGCGATCGGAGCGCCGTGCTGCTGAGGAACGTCACCTCGCTGAAGTTGAGTAAGATCCTGCGTACGCCGACGCCGACAGCGGCCTCGATCGTCGCCAGCGCCCCTTGCGTATGAACCGCGTCGAGGCGGCCGCTGAGGGTGAAGGTGTGGACCGCCGGCGAGTCATCGCTCAACCGTTTTGTCATGGTCAGCAGGTTGCCGCCTCGCTCATCGAAGGCGAAGCTGACGTCGTCCATCAGCTTCTGCATCAGGTAGATGCCCAGGCCGCCAACCTGCCGGTCTTCGAGCGGCGCAGCGAGGTCTGGTGCCGGCACAGCCATTGGGTCGAAACGCCTGCCGAAGTCGCGCAGCGTCACGGTGAAGATATGCTGCTCGACGCGCCAAGCGATCTCGATCGAGCCGGGGACCTGCTGCTCGTAGCCGTGCTGGATAATATTGGTGGCCGCCTCATCGACGGCGAGCTGTACCTGCCAGCTCGCTCGGTCGTCGAAGCCGACGCGCTGCGCCGCTGCGGTGATGAAGACGCTGATCGGTTCGAGCGATGCCAGAATGGCGGGGAAGGTGCGGCTCTCCATCTCAGAACGAGCCGACCGCCTCGGTGGTGTTGCCGTAGACCTCAAACAGCGAGGTGAACCCGGTAAGATCGAAGACCTCTTTGATCTTGGGCGGCAGGTTCGCGATCCGCACATCGCCCCCATCTAGGTCGGTGATCTTCCAATCGCGGGCGCGCTTGCGGGCCTCGATTAGGATGCGCAGCCCAGGGCTGGCCACATATTCCAGATCGGCGAGATCGAGCACCACCCGGTAGCGGCCCTGTTCAAACAGCGCGTCGAGGTGCTGCTTGAGCTGCGGCGCGTTCATTGCGTCCAGCCGCCCGGCGACCGTGAACAGGTCGACGCGATTCAACCGCTTGTGGGTAATCTCCATTGACCGGGCCTCCTTTAGATGTAGCAGACGGGGATATAAATCGAATTATAACATGAGTGCGCTATTTGTACAGCGCTTGCGAGCGCCGCCATCCTATGTTATGGTTAGCCTATCACGGAACGTTTGAGCGAATGAGCGAGGCAGCGATGGCCAGGGCAACTTCGGGTGGCAAAAAGCCGGCGGCGCGTGGCACAAAGAGCACATCGCGCAAGCGCGCCGCCCCGCCCCCCGTCATCACGCTGCGCCCCGAGCACCAGCGCGAGCTGTTCGCCCTGGCCCTGATCGCCATCGCCGCGCTCACCATCGTGTTCTTCGCCACCGGCAGCGCCGGCGCGATCGGCAGTTCGTGGGTCGAGTTCACCAGGCGGATGCTCGGCTGGGGCGCGCTGGTGGTGCCGATGTCGCTCGGGCTGCTCGGCGGGGCCATCCTGTTCCAGGAGCGGCGTGAGGATGTCAAGCTCACCGGCGTGACGATCCTTGGCACGCTGCTGGTGCTGGCGTCGCTGCTGGTGCTGCTCGATCTGGCGCTTGGCGTGCGCGAGGACGGCATCGATTACTTCGGCGAGGGCGGCGGGGTGATCGGACAGGCGCTGCTCGATGCGCTCAGCCGCGCGATCGGGCGCACTGCGACGCTGGTGCTGACCTGTCTCATCGGGCTGGCGGGCGTGATGCTGACGTTCGATATCACGCTGCGCGAGCTGATCGATGGCTTCTCTGGCGGCTTCGCCCGCTTCTGGCAGACGGTCTGGGGCGGCACCTCCTCCAGCCTAGCGCGCAAGCCAGCCGCCGTGGCCACACCGCGCGGCGAGCTCGCCTATCAGCCACCCCCCGGCACGCAACGCCGCGGCGCTGCGCCCCAGCCGGACGATGCGGATCTGGTGGCCACCCCGATCGCCGAGCGACAGACCAAGCGCAGCCTGTTCGATCGGCCGGATATCCAGCTCAAGCCAGACGCCAAAGCCGAGAAGCTCAAAAAGTCAAAAGCCGATGCTGCGCCAGAGAAAGTCCTCACCGACCTGCTCGCCACCCCGTCCATCGATGTCCGCCCGCCGGCCGTGCCGGTGGCCGTCGTCCAGGAGCCGCTCGATGGCTTCGAGACCCAGGCGGTACATCACGCCTGGCCGCTGCCGGCGCTTGATCTGTTGGAGACCTACCCCGAGGGCTCGGTCAGCGCAGATGAGATCCAGCACAAGGCGCGGGTGATCGAGGAGACCCTTGCGAGCTTCAAGGTCGAGGTGCAGGTACGGGATGTCAACGTCGGCCCGGCGGTGACCCAGTACGAGCTCCAGCCGGCGGTCGGCATTAAGGTCTCCAAGATCACCACGCTCGAAAAAGATCTGCAGCTGGCGCTGGCCGCCAACTCGCTACGGATCGAGGCACCGATCCCCGGCAAAAGCACCGTCGGCATCGAGATCCCTAATTCGTCGGTCTCGACCGTCGGGCTGCGCGAGATCATGGAGAGCGACGCCTTCGAGCACGGCAAAGGCAAGCTGAAGATCGGCCTGGGCCGCGATGTCTCGGGGATGCCGGTGGTGACCGGGCTGGAGCGCATGCCGCACCTGCTGATGGCCGGGGCCACCGGCGCGGGCAAAAGCGCTGGCATCAACTCAATTATCTGTGCGCTGCTGCTCAAGCATACCCCAGACGAGCTCAAATTCATCATGGTGGACCCGAAGATGGTCGAGATGAGCGTCTACAACAATGTGCCGCACATGCTCTCGCCAGTCGTCACCGAGATGGAGCGTGTGGTGCCGACGCTCAAGTGGGCCACCAAGGAGATGGAGCGGCGCTACAAGGTCTTCGCTCGCTACGGCTTCCGCAATATCGATAGCTACAAGCTCGCCGCCCGCCGCCGCGCCGACCTGGAGCCGATGCCGTACATCGTGATCATTATCGACGAGCTGGCCGACCTGATGATGATGGCCCCTGACGAGGTTGAGACGCTGATCTGCCGCCTGGCGCAGATGGCGCGCGCCACCGGCATCCACTTAGTGATTGCCACACAGCGGCCGTCGGTCGATGTGGTGACCGGGCTGATCAAGGCCAACTTCCCGTCGCGGCTGGCGTTCGCCGTCACCTCGCAGATCGACTCGCGGGTCATCCTGGACAGCAACGGTGCCGAGCAGCTGCTCGGCCGCGGCGACTCGCTGTTCATGGCGGCCGACGCCTCGCGCCCGGTTCGCGTCCAGGGCACCTGGGTCTCGGAGATCGAGGTTGAGCGAATCGTGCAGTTCTGGAAGCAGGCCAAGCCGCCGGAGTCGAGCGATGCGGCCGCCGGCGACCGGCCGCGACAGGGCGATGCCGGCAAGGGCGCGGCGGCGGCCGATCAGCCGCGACATGCGTCCCACCCGCCGCTCACTGGTCCAGGCGAGTTCCTCAGCGTGGACGAGCAGGAGGAGCTGCTGCCAGACGCGATCAAGCTGGTGCAACAGCACAAGCGGGCATCGGCGTCGCTGCTGCAGCGGCGGCTGCGCATTGGCTATTCCAAGGCCGCGCAGCTGATCGAGTTGCTCGAACAGCAGGGGGTCGTCGGCCCGGCGGAGGACGGCCGCTCGCGCGAGGTGCTCGACCGCGAGGACGCTGGGATGCCCTAATTGACGCTTGGGCGATTGACTAGTGACAATTCTATGTTCAACCGTTCTGCGTTGAGCTAGAGCCGCTCGTTGATAGGCACGACGATCCGTGGCAGCTCGGCATAGCCTTCCATGCCATCCTTCCAGTAGACGTAGGTCCGCTCCTCGGCGGTGGTCAGCGCGCAGTGGTTGCCGCGCTCGTCGATCGCCACCAGGCTCATGTCGTTTGGCGTGCCGCGCATGATCGGCACGAGGTCGGCGAACGCCTCGCGGCAGGCGGCCTCCAGGCTGTACCCGGCTTTCAGATACAGCACCACCGAGCGGGCGGTCCCGGCGCGGATGGCGGCCTCGCCCCAGCCGGTGCAGGCGCACGCCCCGTAGCGGCTATCGGCGTAGTTGCCGGCCCCGATGATCGGCGAGTCCCCCAGCCGGCCAGGGTACTTCCAGGCCCAGCCGCTGGTGCTCACGGCCGAGGCGATGCTGCCGTCGGCGTCCTGCGCCAGGAAGTTGACCGTCCCGGTGGCGTGCTCTGGGTCTTTCGTCAGCTGCCCGGCGCGCCTGAGCAGAGCATCGACGAGTTCGTTGACCCCGCTCCATTCCAGATCGCCGTTGCCGTCCAGCCCCTTGCGCCAGGTCGCCTCGGCCTCCGGCGTCAGCAGGTTCTCCCGCGTCAGCCCGAGCTCGGCGGCGAAGCGCGCGGCACCATCGCCCACCAGCATCACGTGTGGTAGATCCTGCATCACGCGCTTGGCCACCGTTATCGCCGCGCGGTAGCCCTTGAGCGCGCCGACGGTGCCGGCGCGCAGGGTCGTCCCGTCCATGATCGAGGCGTCGAGCTCGACCTCGCCGAGCAGGTTGGGGTAGCCGCTGTACCCCACGGAGTGGTCTTCCGGGTTGTCCTCCACCGGTCGGGTCGCCGCCTCAACGGCATCGACGGCCGCGCCGCCGCCGCTCAGGATCGCCCAGCCCGCCGCCATGCCGATGTCGCCGTTGCCGCTCGCTACGAGGATCATTCGATTGCTCCAGGCGGGCACGTGCCCGCAGTTATATAGATGGCCGCCACGGGATCGATCCCGCGCGCTTGGCCCCTACCCGCACCGCCGTACGGGCGAAGCAAGCGCACGCATGGATTGCCGCCACGGGATCGATCCCGCGCGCTTCGCCCGTACCCGCGCACTTCGCCCGTACCCGCGCGCTTCGCCCCTACCCGCGCGCTTCGCCCCTACCCGCGCGCTTCGCCCCTACCCGCGCGCTTCGCCCCTACCCGCGCGCTTCGCCCGTACCCGCGCGCTTCGCCCGTACCCGCGCGCTTCGCCCGTACCCGCGCGCTTCGCCCCTACCCGCGCGCTTCGCCCCTACCCGCGCGCTTCGCCCCTACCCGCGCGCTTCGC
>JAYUUK010000424.1:0-2900 GCA_043754595.1 Roseiflexaceae bacterium
GGGGGGGGCCGCACCGCCCCCCCCCCCGCCGTGTTTTTGGCCGCGCTCAGGCCGAGCCGACGAATGCCAGGTAGAGCCTTCGCTCCGGCGCGCCGCCCCCCGGTTGACTTCCTGGCAGCAGCGCCCCGATCACAGCGCTGCTGCGCGCCACGCCGTTGTAATCGGCCGTGACGACGGTGCTCATGCCGTGCAGCTCGCCAACGATCGCCGCCTCCGGGGCGAGCAACTGGCTCGTCGATAGCGCCGGGAGCGCCGCAGGCACGATCCTTAGCATCGCGCCGCCCGCCGCCGGGCGCACATCGCCGGCGGCAAGATCGACGAACTCCGGCGCGATGCTGTTCCAGGCGTTCTCGGCCGCCAGCTGCGTCGGGTTGCACGTCGGGTTGCCCGGCGCGCAGCCATCCGCCGTGACCAGCGCGGCACTACCGCCTTCAATGTTGGTCCAGAACAGGTTGCCGCGCACCACCAGCTGCTCATCGAAGCGCGCTGGTAGCGGCCCGGCCCAGCTGTAGCCGCTGCTCTGCTCGCGCGGCGCCCAGACCAGCAACGCCGCCACGGCGTAGCCCACGCCAGCCCGGCCGACGAGCAGATTATTGATGAGGAAGATCTGGCTGTTTGGCACCAGCTCGACATCGACACCCTGCGTGGGCGTACCCCACGCGCCAGCATCGATCTGCGTCTGACAGCGGGCCACCAGCGCCGCATCCGCCGCAGGATCATCGCTTGAGTTGGCGCAGTCGCGGTTGCCAGCACGAATAGCCACCAGATGGCCGAGGCGCTCGCTGCCAAGGTTGTAGCCGGTGTTGTAGGCCATCAGGATATTGGTGCCGCCGTTGACCCCAAGCGCCGGGCCGTTGATATCGTGGATGATATTATTGATGACGCGGATATTATAGGCCTCGTAGCGCAGCAGCGGCGCCTGCATAAACACGATCGTCGAGCCCTGGCCTGAGGTGAAGCCACCCTCGTCGCAGTCGTAGATCGCATTGTCGGCGATCAGCACATCGGCCGAGCCGCCCTTGAGATATGCACACCAGTTGATGCCATCATGGATCAGATTGCGCACCCACCAGCCGTGGCGAACTGCCACCGCGTCGATCGGGTTATCGCCAGCGCCCGAGATATCGTTCTCCTCGAGAAAGAGATACTCACCCTGATTGAGCTTGACCGTCTCGGTCTGCGCCTCGCGCCGGATACCACGGATGACCATGTTGCGCAGCAGCAGGTAGCGGCACTGCTCGCACTGAAAGGCATCGCCCGCCTCGGTCAGTGGCTGGCCGCCGTAGGTCAGATCCATGCGGATATCAAAGTTTTGCAGATAGGCGTACTGAATCTTATACAGCGTCAGGTTGGCGCGAGCGGCGAGCGGGTCGGCGATGATCCTGGCGCGATTGCTGGGGTCGGCGCTCTCAATGGCAAGCGGCGTGCTGGCATCGCCGAGGCTGGGCGCGTCATTGTCCCGATCGAGGAAGGCGCCATAGTACTCGCCGGGGAGCAGGCGGATGCGGAAGGCGCCGGTGCGGCGGTTCTGGGCATCGTGCGGGATGGCACGCCACGCGCGCAGGATAGTGCGGTACGGGCTGACCTGCGAGCCATCGCCGCCCTCATCACTGCCGGCCGGCCCGGCGAAGATATCCTGATATGCCGGGCTGCCGGTATCGTAGCGCGGTGTGCCGATGCGTGCCTGCGGTCTGGCGCTTGCGGTGGCGGCGGATGCCTGCCCAGCTACGGTGGGCGAGGCGGCGATAGTGGTGCTGCTGGTGCAGTGGGCGAGCAACAGCCAGACGAGCAGCAAGATCGGGGGCGGGGTGCGGCGCATGGCGTATCTCCTCGTGGTGGCGGCGGGCGGCCTACACCGAATCGTATGCGCGAAGCGGCGGGCGCAGAGAGACAGAACAGGTGCAGATTTGCGTCAGACTCCCGATGACGGCGCTACCGCTTGCGGGGCATGCCACGCTGTACGTGTCAAACTGTGCTGACGGCCGGCCGCATCACCACCCAGCCAAGCTCGCAGGCGGGCTGAAGGCATTCCCGTGGCACGCTGGGAGGGCGGAGGGCCGTGGGAGCGGCGACCACTATAGCAATCCTAATAGCAATCCTACGTGAATTGTAAACGCGCGAAGTGTGTAGCGGGGGTTTGGGGGCGCAGCCCCAGATCTTCTCGTTTCTGTTAGGAGTGCTCTACCCACGGCTACGGCGCGAGCGCCGTCAGATCGATCGTCCAGTAGTGACGGTTGCCGGTCGGGTCGTCCTCGCGGTAGCAGTATCCAGTGCCGACGAGCTGCTTGGCCGGGTTGAGGATATTCAGGCGGTGCGGCCCGTCGGCCGACTCGGCCATCCAGGCGGCCACGGTCTCCTCGGCGGTGGCATAGCCGGCCGCGATATTCTCGCTCGGGAAGAGCCACGGTGGGTCGTGCGGCGGCAGGCGCTCGGCGAGGCGCTTGCCATCCGACGAGACATGGTCGATGAAACCGTGGATCGCCATGTCGCAGCTATGGTCTCTGGCGGCCACGCTCAGCGCGGGTTCGGCGCGCAGCGGGGCAATGCTCTGGGCGGCGCGGGCGGCGTTGATAGCGACGAGCAGCGCGGCCTCGCGCGCCGACGTGTCGCTGGTGGGCAGCGGCGTGGCCGATGGCGCTGCGGTCGGCGCGGGCGGGGGCGAAGCTGGCGCGTCGCTCGTCGGCACGATGACCGTGACCACCACGATATTAGTCACGGCGATCTGTGTCACCGCGATGATCTGCGTGACCGCAATGATCTGCGTGACTGGGGCCGGTGGCGTCGGTGCCGCGCCGAGGCGCTGGATATCGCCGCAGCCGGCGAGCAGGGCGATGGCGATCGGGAGCGCGAGCAATCCACGTTTTCGCTGCATACTGCCTTCTTCTGCTATGATAACAAAT
>JAYUUK010000425.1:0-26520 GCA_043754595.1 Roseiflexaceae bacterium
TATGTTGCGGAGCGCAGGCGGGGGTCTGGGGGCGCAGCCCCCAAAGCTGTCTCGTATGTTGCGGAGCGCAGGCGGGGGTCTGGGGGCGCAGCCCCCAAATCTTCACCCTTTTTTATAGAAATCCCAGAGCATAGCGATGGACGAGATAGCCAGAGACGAGGGCGAGCGCGCGCCCGAGCGCTACGCCACCGACGAGGCGTCGCTGGCGCGCGAGAGCGACATGACATTTTTCGTGGCCGGCGGCCCTGGCGGGCAGCACCGCAACAAGGTCTCCAGCGGTGTGCGGCTGCTCCACCGCCCGAGCGGCATTGTGGTGACCGCCACCGAGCGTCGCTCGCAGGCAGCAAACCGCGCCGTGGCTTTTGAGCGCCTCGCCGCCCGGCTGCTGGCGCGACAGCATGTGCCCGAGACCCGCATCGATACCCGGCCGAGTCGTGGCGAGAAGCGCCGCCGCCGCGCCGATAAGCGGCAGCGCTCGACGGTGAAGCAGCAGCGCCGCGCCCCGCGCCGTGACGAGTGATAGAGTAATCCTAAGTTGTAAAAGGATTATCTTGGGGGCTTGCGCCCCCAAACCCCCATACGCATCAAGCTTCTTTTCTGAGGCGCTGTGCGCCATGGAAGTGCTTTTCTTTCTGCTGCACCCAGAGGGTACCCGGCAGCTCCGCTGGACAGCAGCAGTGAAAACAGGAAGTTCCGCGCTGCCGCAGGCTCAAAAAAATGTGTGCGCCAGCGTAGAAAAACCGCTTGCTGCGCATACGCTTCTTTTCTGAGGCGCTGTGCGCCATGGAAGTGCTTTTCTTTCTGCTGCACCCAGAGGGTACCCGGCAGCGGAGCTGGACAGCAGCAGTGAAAACAGGAAGTTCCGCGCTGCCGCAGGCTCAAAAAGTGCATCGCGCTTTGCGCGTTTACATAGCCTTGCCGCCTGGCGTGGTACAATGTCACTCGTGCTCAGACGAACTCTGCTTATTGCCGCGATCGTGATCGCCGCCGCCACCGCCATCGGTTATGCGGCCCGCGCGCGCATGCTGGACTGTGCCGCCGTGCCGCTGCTGGCGCCCGAGTTGCTGCCAAACGCCGCGCTCGCGCCAGGCGCGTCGCCCGCGCTGCCAGACGGCTGGGGCGCGCTCGCGCCTGGCGTGACGCTACGCGGCCCGAAGATCGACGGCCAGGGGTTCGACCTCGACGGCGACGGCCGCTCGCTGCAGTTGCTCGGGATCGCCAACGCTGCCATCGCGCCGCCGGTGGCCGTGACCCCCGGGCGCGCCTATTGCTTCGCCGGGCGCGCGTTGACCGATACCGCATCCCCGACCCGCGCGCGGCTGCGGTTTGTGTGGAGCGACGCTGCTGGAGCGCACCTCGGCGACGCAGCCACGCCGTGGCAGCCAGTGGTGCGCTGGACCAAGGACGCCCCGCCCGCCGCATGGTCGCCGCTGCTAGGAGCCGCCGTCGCGCCGCCGGGAGCCGCCACGCTGCGGGTCGCCGTCGAGCCGTCATCCGACGACCGGGTCTACCTGGATGCGATGCATCTGCGGCCGACGCTCGGCGATGGCGCGCTGCACGTGCCGTCCACGCCGCCGATAGCGATCTCGCCCTGGCCGAATGGGGCGCGCGCCGCCGTCTCGTTCTCGTTCGACTGGGAGACCGAGATGGGTGGGCTGATCCACTCGCGCTCGCTCGGCGACCCGAACGCCACCCAAGACCCGGCGCTGCGAGCGATGCGGATGCGCGATGGCGTCACTACCACGCTGGCAATCTTTCGACCGTACGGCATCCGCGCCACATATTACGCAACCGGGTATAATTTCCTCGATGGCAACGCCGAGCGGCGCACGTTCATGGGCGACCCGGTGTTTCCCTGGGCGAGCAGCGCTAACCGCTGGCGCAGCGACGCCTGGACGACGCGGCGCTGGTTCGCCGACGACCCGCACGGCACCACGGCGAGCGACCCTGGCTGGTACTTTGGCGATCTGGTCGCGCCGCTGCTGGCCGAGCGCCAGGCGATCGAGAGCCACACGTTCAGCCATCTCTACGGCGGACTGGCCAGCCTCGACGAGTGGCGCGCCGACCTGGCCGAGTGGCGCGCGGTGGCCGCCGAGAAGGGCGTGGCCCCTGCCCGCTCGCTGGCCTTCCCCTGGAGCGGCTCGGGCGGCATGAGCGATGCGGCGTGGGACGCGCTGGCGCGGGCTGGGATCGCGTCGGTGACCCGCACCAGCGACCAGGCGGCCTACCGGTTCGTCAGCACTGAGCGGCCGCGCTGCGCGCCGGTGCCGGGCCACGAGACGATCATCGCCTGCCCGGATGTCTACCTGACGACCGGCAGCGTGGCGGCGGCGAAGCGGGCGATCGACGCCGCGATCGACGCCAACGGCGCGATCGATGTCTGGGCTCACACCGAGGAGGTAGTGACCCCGGCGCAGATCGCCGCCTGGCGCGAGGTGGTGGGCTACGCGGCCGATGGCCAAACAAACGGCGATGTTTGGATCGCGCCGCTGAGCGAGCTGACCGATCGACAGCGGCTGACCGCACAGGTTGACGTAACGGAGACCGAGATGACGCCGACGCTGCGCCGAGTTCGCCTTTCGAACCGAAGCGGTGCGGATCTGCCCGGCCTGACGCTGCTGCTGCCGCCGGGCGTGGTGCGGGCGCGCATCGATGGGCTCCCGGCGCGGCTGACTGAGCGCGGCGGGTCGCGTATGGCGAGCTTCGACCTGCCGGCCGGCGCGAGCGTCACCGTCGAGCTGGGTGCGCCGTAATCCTGCGTGATTTGTACGCGCGCAGCGCACAGCGGGGGTTTGGGGGCGTAGACCCCAAGACAACCCTTCTTTTATCTCTGCAGCATTGCTAGCTGACACTATACTATGGCGACGAAACCGACGACGCTCCAACCGATAGCTGGCCTCCCGGCGCTGCGGCGCTACCAGTGGCTTATCCTGGTCGTCTGCACGCTCGGCGCGCTGCTGGCCGCCGGGCCGCGGATCATCTCGCAGCCGGTGCGCTACACCGCGCAGGCTACGGTGCAGCTCGACGCGGCGCGGCGCTACCGCGAGCTGTACGCCGCCGACGGGCAGCCCGACGCGGACTTCCGCGCGGTGGAGCAGATGACGCTTGAGCTGCTGCGGGCGCGCCACCCACAGCTCGGTGGCCCGACGTACAGCGTGGCATTTGTGGCGCGGCCGGGCGGCGCAGTGCAGGTGGAGAGCATCGGGCGGACGGTGCTAGAGGCGCAGCTGCTGGCGGACGAGAGCGCCGAGATCCTGGCGCGCAGTGTGCGCTCGGCGGGCGGGCGCGAGATCCTGCGCAACCTGATGGGCTGGGAGCTGACCGAAAGCCTGGCCGGGCACCCGCCGCAGACCGAGTTTGGGGCACTGCTGCGCGAGATGATCCGCACATCGGCCTTCCCGCTCAACCGCGCCGTCGAGCCGGTATCTGACAGGCGGACCGCCGATGGGCTGCCGGCCGAGGAGCTGAGCGACCTGACGCGGGCGCTCGAGGTCCGCGAGGAGCAGATCGCGCTGATCGACCTGCCGCAGCTCGGGGCGCGGCGCAACGCGGCTTCCGAGCCGGCGGCGTTGGCGGCGGCGCTGGCCGACATCAAGCGCACCGGCGATGGGCAGCGGGCGGTGCGGGCGGCGCTCGGCTATCTCTACCAGCAGCGCGGCGCGCAGTTCAGCCCAGATGCCAGCAGCGACGCCTACCGCAGCGCGCGAGCCGCCGCGCCATCGGCCCCGGTGGACCGACGCATCCCGCTGCTGCTGGCGCTGACGTTGGTGGTGGGGCTGGGCGCTGGTGCCGCAGCGGTGGCGCTGGATAGGGCCACCGGCGCGGCCAAGAAGGCCAGAGAGCTGTGGGGCTACCGCGCGCTGATCGGCAACCTAGTGCTGCGCGACCTGCGGGTGCGCTACAAGGGCAGCGCGCTCGGCTACCTCTGGACGCAGCTGGCGCCGTTGATGATGATGCTGGTGTTCTGGTTCGTCTTCAGCGTGTTTCAGCCAAACGGCCTGGCTATGTTCCCGATCTTTCTGATCTGCGGGCTGCTGCCGTGGAACTTCTGCGCCGAGGCGGTGAACGGCGGCGCGCGCAGCATCATCGACAACGCCGGCCTGATCCGCAAGGTCTACTTCCCGCGCGAGGTGCTGCCGCTGGTGAGCGTGGCATCGAGCCTGATCAACTTCCTGCTCTCGCTGCCGATGCTGCTGCTGGTGATGGTGGTGGTGCAGGCGCTGTACCCGCCGCTGCGCGAGCTCGGCCGCTTCAGCAACCTCTCCTGGACGGTGCTGTACCTGCCGGTGCTGATCGTGATCCAGACGCTGTTTCTGGCCGGGGTGGCGCTGGCGCTGAGCGCGGCGTCGGTCTTCTTCCGCGATCTGACCCACCTGATCGGCATCTTGATCCAGTTCTGGTTCTTCCTGACGCCGGTGGTCTACCCGCTTGACCAGGTGGGGGCGGCGGCGCAGGTGGTGCGCTGGCTCAACCCCATGGCCTCGCTGGTCGAGTTCTACCGCGAGATCCTGTACGGTAATATCGTCGGTGCCGGGCAGATCCCCACGCCAGGGCTGCCGGCGCTGGACAGCGTGCTGCGGGTGCTGCTGACCGCGATCGTGACGCTGGCGGTGGGGTACTGGCTGTTCCAGCGGCGCAGCGGCGAGTTCGGCGAGCGGCTGTGAAAGCGTAGAACGTAGAACGCAGCGGGGGTTTGGGGGCCGGGTACCATCTGGGTGTCCCCGAGATCTTCCCTTTCCTACTCTCGTAGGATTGCTGTAGGGAATCAAAGAAACAAAGAGCGAGAGAGTTGTGCGACATTCGCGTAGATTTGCGCAGATGAGCGGACAAATCTGTGCGGTATCTGTGCTTATCTGTGGATAAAAATGTTCGGAATGTGCGTATCTGCGGATGATCTAACGAACTATGGCGATTATCTCATTCGAGGGCGTCTCAAAAAAGTTCATGCTGCACCACGAGGGCCGCGGCAAAGACGATGTCTACTGGGCGCTGCGCGACGTCAGCTTCGAGGTGCCGGCCGGCCAGAGCTTCGCGCTCGTCGGGCATAACGGCGCCGGGAAGAGCACGGCGCTCAAGCTCATGACCCGCATCCTGGAGCCGACGCACGGCAGCGTGCGGGTGGTGGGGCGGGTGGCGGCGCTGCTGGAGCTCGGCTCTGGCTTCCACCCCGATCTCAGCGGGCGCGAGAACGTGTTTCTGTACGGCTCGCTGCTCGGGCTGGGGCGGCGCGATATGGCGGCCCGCATGGACGAGATCGTCGAGTTCGCCGGGATCGGCGCGTTTCTGGACACCGAGGTCAAGCACTACTCGTCGGGGATGTACACCAGGCTGGCGTTTGCGGCGGCGACGAGCGTCGAGCCGGAGGTGCTGATCACCGACGAGGTGCTGGCGGTGGGGGACGAGGCGTTCCAGCGCAAGTGTATGGAGCGGATCTACCAGTACCGTCAGCAGGGGCGGACGATCATCTTCGTCTCGCACGCGCTCGATACGGTGCGGGCGCTGTGCGACCGGGCGATCTGGCTGGACCACGGCGCGCCGCAGGCGCTCGGCCCGGCCGGCGAGGTAATTAACGCCTACCTGGCCGACACAAATATCCGCGAGGCGGCGGAGAAGCGCAGGCGCGGCGTTGGCGATGCCGGCGATTTGAGCGAGGCGGCCTGGCGCTTCGGCTCGCGCGAAGTTGAGATCGCGCGCGTCGAGCTACTCGGCGTTGGCGATGCGCCGCAGGAGCTATTCTACACCGGCGAGCCGCTGACGATCCGAATGCACTACCTTGCCAAGATGCGGATCGAGCGGCCGCAGTTCGGGCTGGCGGTCTACCACGCCGGTGGGACGCAGGTGTTTGGGCCGAACAATGACATCGCCGACGCGCCGATCGCTGCGGTGGAGGGGGCCGGCTACGTCGACTACCGCATGCCGGAGCTGCTGCTGCTGCCGGGCGAGTACCGGCTGACGGTGGCGATCCACGACCGGAGCGGGATGCAGCGCTTTGACTTCCACGAGCAGCGCTATCGCTTCACGGTGCGCTCGCACACGCTGCGCGGCTACGGGCTGGTGGCGCCGCCGGGGGAGTGGCGGCAGACGATTGACGATTGACGATTGACGATTAATGTGGAACACATAGGTACGACTCGCATAGGACTGTTTACTGAACGACGTCGTGCCGCACTCCAGGCTTTCGCCGTCGTCGCTCTGTCGCTCGCGGCGCTGGCGGCGGGCGGTGCGGGGATGGCGTTTGGTTGGGCGGCGGCCGAGATCGCGGTCTGGTGGTGGCGGCCGCTGACGATCGCCGCGCTCTACACCCTGCCTGGTCTGGCGCTGCTGGCGCTGCTGTGGCCGGCGTCCATCCCGCTGTGTCGCGCCGAGCGGCTGTGCTTGGCCGTCGGTCTGAGCGCGGCGCTGCCGCCGCTACTGCTGCTGTGGTCGGGCGTCGTCGGGCTGCGCTGGGGGCCGTGGGTCGCGTGGGCGTACCTGCTGGCCTCGGCGGCGGTGCTCACGGCTGGCTCGCTGCGCTCGCGTCTCGGTCGTGGCGCTCCGGCGGAATCGGTGCTCGGGCAAAACGCGCGCGGTCGGGAACGTGTGCATGCGATGTCCCGTGGCCGCGCCGTGGTCCGTGGCCGCGCGCTCGCTTCGTCGCTACGCTACGCCGTATTGTCACGGGGTCACGTGGTCACCCGATTACTTCGTCCTGGTCGTGAGCCGGGCGAAGCGCGCGCGCGCGGCCGATCGAAGACCGAAGTGGATGGAAAACGCGCGCGCTTCGCCCCTACGGCCCGTCACCCGGGCACCCGGGCACCTGGGCACCCGGGCACCGTCACCTCATCATCGCTCGACGGCTGGTGGCTGCTTGGCATCTCGCTGGCGGCGCTGCTGGTCAGGCTGTACGCCGCGCGCTCGCTCGCCGTCGGGCTGCTTGGCGACTCGTTCCAGCACACGATGATGGCGCAGTTGCTGGTGGACCACGGCGGCCTGTTTCGCTCCTGGCAGCCGTACGCGCCGCTGGCGACCTTCACCTACCACTTCGGCTTTCACGCCAACGTGGCGCTGGCCCACTGGCTCACCGGCGCGGGCGTGCCTGGCACTGTGGTCTGGCTCGGGCAGGTGCTCAATGCGCTGGCGGTGCCGCTGTCCTACGTACTGGCGACGCGCGTGCTGCGCCTCACGCCGCGCGCCGCGCTCTGGAGCGCCGCGATCGTCGGGTTTGGGCTGACCCTGCCGGCCGGGTTCATCAACTGGGGGCGCTACACCCAGCTCACCGGGCAGATCGTGCTGGTGCCGCTGCTGGTGGTCTGGGCCGCGCTGGCCGAGCACGCCATCGATGGGTGGCGCGGCGGTTTCGGGCGCGCGCTGCTGGCCTCGCCCCGGCTGCTGGCGCTGGCGGCGCTGCTGCTGGCCTGCCAGATCCTCACTCACTACCTCGTGACCCTGCTGGCGGCGCTGTTCGTAGCCGCCTACCTGCTGGCGCTCGGCCTGCGCCGGGCCGGCTGGCGCGACGATGCGCTGATCGCTGGGCGGGCCGGGCTGGCGGCGGCGGGCGGGCTGCTGCTGACGCTGCCGTGGCTGCTGAACCTGGCCAATGGCTACCTGGTGCGCAACGCCGACGCTTTTGTGAGCGGCGGGGTCAGCGCCGATCGGATCGCTGGCTACGCCGCGCTGCCCAACATCGTGCCGGTCTACGCTAGCGGCCCGGCGCTGCTGCTGGCGTTTCTCGGCTGCTGCGCCGCGCTGTGGCGGCGCGAGTGGCGCGCTGCACTGCCGGCGGCCTGGAGCGCGCTGCTGGTGGTGGCCGTCTCGCCGCAGGTGGTTGGGCTGCCTGGCGCTGGCATCATCGACTCGCTGACCGGGCTCAATCCGCTCTACCTGACGCTTCCGCCGCTGGCCGGGTACGCGCTGGCGCTGGGCGAAGCGAA
Organism: Roseiflexaceae bacterium; assembly: GCA_043754595.1. Classification (GTDB taxonomy): domain Bacteria; phylum Chloroflexota; class Chloroflexia; order Chloroflexales; family Roseiflexaceae; genus JAYUUK01. Next base: position 7,911 of record JAYUUK010000425.1, read on the forward strand.
GCTGGTGGCCGCCTCGCGCTCGACGCGGCCGAGCTGGCTCGGCCGCGTGCCTGGCGTGGTGGCGCTGCTGGCGTTGGTCGGCACGACTGCCGGCTGGCAGAGTCAGATCGCCAGCGCGACGCCCATGGTCACCCCAGCGGACCTGACGGCGGCGGCCTGGATCGGGCAGAATACCCCGCCAGACGCGCGCTTCCTGGTCAACTCCTTCCCGGCCTACGGCGGCACGATCGTGGCCGGGACGGATGCGGGGATGTGGCTGCCGCTGCTAGCTGGCCGCGCAGTCACCGTGCCGCCGAGCACCTACGGCAGCGAGCGCGGCGACCCGCCCGATCTGGCGCTGCGGGTCAACAAGCTGGCGGCGGCGCTGCGCGGCCGTCCGCTGACCGAGCCCAAGCCGAGCCGTGTCGAGATCAAGCCGAAGCACATGGCGCTGCTGCGCGCCAGCGGCGTGACATACGTGTACTGCGGCGCGAGCGCGGTGCCTGGCCCGGACATCGCCGATCAGATAAGCGTTGAGAAGCTGCGCGCCAACCCGCTGTTCGAGCTCGTCTACGATGCCGGCGGGGTGCAGATCTTCCGACTGCGCTGATGCTGTGGTACTGTGAATATCGAGCGTGCAGTGTGTTTGGAGATGCGCAGCGCGCAGCGGGGGTTTGGAGGCGCGGCTCCCAAGATCGTCCCTTACGCTTGACAAGCCAAACCTATCTGCTATAATCAGAATACGAACTCTGGTTCATATTTCGACGAAAGCAGGTGCGCCATGTCCATCCCTCCCACCGAGACCATCGAGCTGCCGCTGCCAGGCGGCGCGCTGCGCGTCCACATCGCCGGCGCCGGCCAGCCAGTGCTGTTCGTCCACGGCATCCTAGTCAACCACCTGCTCTGGGCGCAGGTGATCGCTGGGCTCGCGCCCCACGCCCGCTGCATCGCGCCAGACCTGCCGCTCGGGGCGCACTGCCTCGCGTTGCCAGCCGACGCGCCGCGCGGGCCGCTGGCGGTGGCGGCACAGCTCGCAGCGCTGATCGATGCGCTGGATCTGCGCGACCTGACGTTGGTTGGCAACGACACTGGCGGCGCGATCTGCCAGCTGCTGCTCGCCCACCACCCGACGGACCGGATCGCGCGGGTGGTGCTGACCAACTGCGACGCTTTTGAGCAGTTCTTCCCGCCGGCCTTCAACTGGCTGGCCAGCAGCGCCCGCCGTGGCCCCGGTCTGGTCAATTTCCTCGGCCGCGCGCTCCAGCGCCGCGTTGCGCAGCGCCTGCTGCTCGCCACCGTCGCGCGCACCCAGCCTGACGCCGCCACCCTGGATGCGGTCTTTGCTCCGCTGCGCGACCCGGCGGTGCGCCACGATCTGCACCGCTTCCTGGCCGCCGTCGAGCCGGCGCTGACCATCGCCGCCGCTCCGCTGCTCCGCCGCTTCCCCGGCGACGTCGATCTGCTGTGGGCCAGCGGCGACCCGCTGTTTCGCCCATCGCTGGCGCGGCGGCTGGCGGCGGCTTTTGGCGCTGCCGAGCCGACCTTCATCCGCGGCTCGCGCGCGTTCGTCCCGCTCGACCGGCCAGACGCGCTGGTCGCGCTGCTGCGCGCCAGAGTGGCAGCGGCCGCATGAGCGCCGCAAACCCCTTCTTCGCGCTGGCGCTGGCCTGTCTGATCGTCCACGAGCTCGACGCGGTGAGGCACGCCGAGTGGCGCGTCTTGCCGCTGCTCGCCCGTCTGCCGTCCGATGCTGGCTTTGTGGTGTTCACTGCCCTGCACGTGCCGCTGCTGTGGGCGATTTTCGCCGCGCTGCTGGGCGGCAACCAGGTGCTTGCAGTGTGGATCGATGGTTTCTGTATCATCCACCTCGGTCTGCATCTGCTGCTGCGCAACCACCCGCTCATCACCTTCCGCGGTTGGCTCTCGTGGGGGCTGATCGGCGGCGCGGCGCTGGCCGGCGCCCTGGCGCTGGCACACGTATGATCGTGGCGTCGCTGCGCGGGCAGCGTTGTGTCGGTAGGCGTTTAGCGCGGCGCCGTGCCCACATGTTTTGCGGGACGCGGCTCGTAGGAGATAGATTGGGTGGCGCTCAGCATGCCATGCGACGGCGCGCGGCTTCACATCGACGGCCCTTTGCGTCAGAGCTGTGACGCACACGGCGGGTGGCGATGCGATACAATGGCGACATGAGCTACTCGCTGCCCCCCCCGCCCGACGTGCTCGCCGGAGAGATGCTGCCCGCCGCGCCGCAGCAGGCCCGATCGCGCAGCAAGCGCGAGGCGCTGCTCGAGTCGGGGCTCGTGCTATTCGCCGAGCTCGGCTACGAGGCCACGACGATCGACGCGGTCGCGGCGCGCGCCGGGATCGCCGTCGGCGGGTTCTACCAGCACTTCAGCGGCAAACGTCAGCTGCTGCTGGTGCTCATGCAGCGGCTCCTGGCGGCCGCCGATACGCTGATCGCGCCGCCAGCGTCGCCGCCGGCCGATGCGCGCGCCGCGATCGAGACGCTGGTGCGCGCCGGCCTCCAGACCGACTGGGCTTTCGCCGGGGCCTACCGCGCATGGCGCGAGCTCGCTGCCAGGGACGCCGCCATCCGCACGCTGGACGCCGCCATCGAGACCTGGAGCGACGATCGGCTGGCGCTGCTGCTCGGCGGGCTACGCGCACTCCCCGGCGCCCGCGCCGCGATCGACCTGCCGATGCTGGCGCACCTGCTGTCGCTGCTGTTCTGGCGGCTCGTCGAGCGCCCCGAGACCGACCCGGCCGTCTTCGAGCGCACCGTGCAGACCCTGACCGACCTGATCGCCCGCGCTGTGTTCGAGCTGTGAGCGGGCGCTATCACGGAGCAATCCTACGTGATGTGTAAACGCGCCAAGGGCACAGCCGGGGGTTGGGGCGCAGCCTGCGAGATCTTCCATTCCCACACGCCGCCAGACTTTATTCGTAGTTTCGCCGCCCCTCTTGAATACTTTCCAAGATATAATCGCGGCTGACGGTTTGAGAAGGTGTTATGCCCATAACATCAAGCGGCGAGCTTGTAGGCACTTCTGGTGTAAGAACAAAAATTTGCCCATCACGCCGTTGGATGCGTACTGCACCGTCGCGGCGTGCTTGTTCCAAAATTGCGGCGAAGTTTTGACGGGCCTCGGAGAAGGTATAGCTTTTCATTCTTTCACCTCATAGTACAGTGATACCAGCCGCTCGCGCAGTAGTGCGAAGCCCGTTATCAATTGTCAAAAGTGGAGCGGATTGCAATCGCGCACAAGCAATAAAATACGCATCGTAAGCATAAATCGAATATTGATCTGCGATTGTGAGCGTATCGGCAAGAGCGACATCTATAAATCGAAGCGGTACCTTCTGATATTCTAGAAGTGCCTGCTGTCCTTCCGCAAGGGTAAGCCGTCTGCGTTTGAACATCGCTGAGAGGGCATTGCCGATTTCCCAATGGAGTGATGCAGGAGCTACGAGATAAGCACCAGTGGTAGCCTGCACAAGCGATCCTTTGCTTGCTTCGTTAAGAATAACGGCAATAATGACGGACGTATCTACAACAATAACCATATCGCCTCGGCTAAAAGTACAATTGTACAAGTAGTATATAACGTGTGACGAATATTTGCAAGAGCCGAGTTTTTGAAGAGGATACAGTCTTGGGAACCAACTCAGAATCGCGAACTCACGTCATCTGCCCAACGCATGGTGTCTCACAGGCACGGCAGAACTGCGCCCGAGCTGTGTTCGAGCTGTGAGCGGGCGCTATCCTGGAGCAATCCTACGTGAGTTGACACACGCCAAGCTCACAGCCGCGGAGTTGGGGCGCAGCCTCATAACGCGCGTTCCGACAACTGATGATCCGAGCAGTGCAGACAAGCCGTCACGCCCGTCAGCACTCGAACACCGACCAGCAGATTTCGTTTCGCAAACGCTGATCCTCCAGGACGAGCTCGCGAATCGCATCGGGGAGCTGTTCGCGCTGCCAATGGCACTCGATCCGGCCGGCGCGCTCACCCTCGTGTCCAGGGGCGGCCGCGCGCACGGCCTTGATCGCGTAGGCCGCAGCACCGAGCTCGTGTGCGGCCACATGCGCCACCACCGCCGCCTGGCCGGCAGCATATGCGGCGTGCCGAGCGGCTCCGCTCAGCGTTCTTGCCGCAGCCATGGCATGGCCACCCGCCGCGCGCGCCTGAGACATCGTGATCTCGCCGCGCGCCCACGCCCGAGTCTGCGCGATCGCCTGGCGGGGCCGCGGGTCTGCGTGCTGCACCGACTCGAAGCGGTGCAACACGTGCTCTGCGCACGCGGCCGCCCACAACGCCAGGAGCCGATGGTCAGAGTCCGTGAGCGTCCCCCCGCGGCGGATGGTGATGAAGCGGGGGTCGCGGTCTTTGGGGAGGATCACGGTTGCACCCGTCCTGTTGCAGCTGCCCAACGCATCGTGTCCCTCAGGCATGGCAGCACTCCGCCCATCGACGAGGAGAGCTCGATTGTTTCATACTTGCTCAAATGTCTGCTCGTACAGATGCGAAAGTTCATCGTGAAAGCCCCATCCAATACCGCTAGTCTCTGTCACGATTTTTTTGCAACGACGTTCGAACTGCTCGTGCAACTGATGCTGTGTAATGAGTTTTAAGGCTTGCTCGTACATTCCTTCAACGCTGCTGTAGAACGCTTCATAGAGATCGCCGAGCCGGTTGGTGAAGTTGACGCCACTTTCCACATAATCAAGCATAAGATCAATGACAGGAATGGGTGATTGAGCCATTTTCTTATAGTCGAGTACAGCCTTGCGAGCAATGGAGAGGCGTGGCATGGTTTCACCACGACCGGAAAATTCGCGGTTGATGACTGCCTTATATTTTGCTACTACGTCTTCTTGTGGGCCAAGGCCAAGCTGGGCAGCAAAGAACTCCCGTACTCCATCATTGTGGCTGCTCAAGCTCACGATCTCCTCAACTAAGAGGTTGTGTGGCTTGTTTTGGAGATGCTCTCGGAGGGCGCGCGCCGTAATTTTGGTCACGCTTCAGGCTCCTTATAATTTGTAAAAAATGTAAGCCGCGCCTCGATCGCATTCAGGCCGCGCTCCCAGCTCCACCCGCCCGCGCTCGCGGCCGCCGCGATGCCCAGCGCGCGCCGCTCCTCCGGTCGCCGGTGGGCGCGGCGCAGCAGCTCCACCAGCGCATCCTCGTCCGGCTCGGCCCAGCGCGCCCCGCCGAGGTAGTCGTGGGTCGGGTCGGCGGCCACCAGCCCACGGATCGGCAGCGGGTAGCCGTTGCGCGTGTCGAGGAACATCGTCTGCCCACTCCAGTCGGTTGCGATCGCCGGCGTGCCGCAGGCCATCGCCTCCAGGATCGGCATCCCCCAGCCCTCGCCGCGCGTCGGCAGCACAAAGCAGTCCGCCCCGGCGTACAGCTCGCGCATCCGCGCCCCGTCGAGCGGCTGGTTGTAGATCAGCCCGACGCGCGGCCCTTCGCCGAGCGCTGCGGCGATCTGCTGCGGCGCATTGACGCCTGGCTCGCGGCAGTCCACCTTCAGCAGCAGCAGCACCGGGTCCCGCCGCCCAAACGCCCGGCGATACGCCCGCAGCAGAATATCCCAGCCCTTGCGCGCGCCCCACTCGAAGACCGAGAGAAACACGGTCGTCTCGCCGAGCTGCGCCCGTGGCGGCAGCGGTGCGTAGCGCGCGGCGTCCACCCCGAGCGGGACGACGACGATCGGGCGCAGGACTCCGCTATCGGCAAAAACCTCGGCGCCCCACGCGCTCGGCGTCCAGATCTCGTCCATCTGGTTGGCCTGCTCCACCCAGCTCGGCGGCAGCCTGTCGCCCTCCAGCATGGTGAAGCCGATCTTGATCGCACCCGAATTTTTTGCGAATCGGTCGCCTGGCGCGTAGACCACCTGTGGCGCGTCGAGGCGCAGCGGTGTGCGCTGCAGCTCGGCGATGCGCGGGTTGATGCCGCCCATCGCGACGCGCTCATCGCGGTCTGCGCCGTAGAGGTAGAGCGGGCGGACGGCGTGACCGCGGCGGTCCAGTCCGAGGGCGAACGCCAGCGACGAGCCGCTGTAGCCGGTGAGCGAGGCGAACGAGGAGTGCCAGGTGAGGTTCATCGCGGCTCGTCGGCGCGGCGGCGGGCGGCGCGCTCGGCGTCGATCGCGGCGATCAGGCTGTCGATCACGCGGATCAGCGCGGCGTTGGTGGCGTTGGACTGCGCCAGCTCGGGGCCGAGCAGCCACCAGCCAAGCCGCACCCGCAGCCGCCCGATCGCCCCTGCCCCAGCCTGCGGCCGAAGCTCAAAGTCGGCGCGCAGCGCTGCGAGCTGCTCGGCCAGAAAGGCATCGCCCTGAACCACCGAGCTGAGCGCTGCGGCATCGAGTGCCGGGATCGGCGCGGCCATGCCGCGCTCGATAGCGCTAAGCAGCGCCTCGCCGGACTCGGGCGGCGGGACGACGAACAGATCGTGCTGTGCCATAGCTGCTCTGCCTTGCGCGGCGGGCACCTCAGTGTCGGTTGCCGCGCTCGATGTGGGCGGCGACCGAGGCGGCGACCCGCGCATTGTTGCGCAGCAGCGCCACGTTAGTGCGTACGCTCTCGCCATCCGTCTCCTCGGCCATGGCGCTGAGCAGGAACGGCGTGACCGCTTGCCCGCGCACATCGGCGGCGGCGGCGCGGGCCAGCGCCCGCTTGATATGCACCTCGATATCGGCGGCATCGAGCGCCACATCTGCTGGGGGCGGCACTGCCAGCACCATACCGCTGCCGCCGCCGAGCGCCAGGTGCGCCCGCCAGACCGCCGCCACCTGCGCGGCATCCTCCGCCGGCCGGACGTTGAGCCCGCTCTGGCGGCTGTAGAACGCCGCAAACTCATCCGTCCCGTAGCCGAGCACCGGGACGCCGGCGGTCTCCAGGTACTCAAGCGTCGCCGGCAGATCGAGGATCGCCTTGGTGCCGGCGCATACCACCAGCACCGGCGTGCGCGCCAGCTCGGTCAGATCTGCCGAGATATCCCAGCTGTCGCGCGCGCCGCGATGCACCCCGCCGATGCCGCCGGTGGCGAAGATTCGCACCCCGGCCATCGCCGCCAGCGCCATCGTCCCCGCCACCGTCGTTGCGCCGTCGGCGCCCATGGCCGCAGCATAGCCGAGATCTCGGCGCGAGAGCTTGAGGACGTGGGGATTTTTGGCGAAGCGCAAGATATCGTCATCGGTCATGCCGACGGTCGGCGTGCCGCCGACGATGCCGATAGTCGCAGGCGTCGCCCCGCCGCCGCGCACCTCGGCCTCCATCGCCCTCGCCAGCTCGACGTTGTGCGGGTAGGGCAACCCGTGCGAGATAACGGTGCTTTCGAGCGCGACGACCGAGCGGCGGCCGGCCAGCGCCGCAGCCACCTCTGGGGCAATCTGAAGATCCATGAACCCTCTCTTGTGCGCTACGGCGTCATGGTGAACGGCACCACGACGGTGGCGGTGCTCGTGGCGCCGTAGATCACCATGCTGTAGCTGCCGGGCGCGAGCTTGGCGGTCGCGAATGTCAGCGTCAGGTCACCGTGGTCGTCGGTTCGGCCGCTCAGCCGGGTCTCGCGGACGCCATCCGGCGCATTGAGCCAGGTGGAGATTGGCTCCTGCGGGAAGTAGCCGCCGATCTGAAACATCAGCCTGGCACCGCTCGGCGCGCTGGCAGGGGCCACGCTGGCGTGCGGTCCGGTTGGAGTGCCGTGGGCGGGTGGCGCGCCGACGATCGCGATCGTCGTGCGGTTGCTCTTGACCGCCTCGCCGCCGTCGTCGTCGTGGCGCAGCCTGGCGGTGGTGTCGATCGTCAGCCCGGAGGGCGCGTCTGCCCCGATCTTGACGTAGACGGTGGCGGTGCGGCGCTCGCTGCGGTTGAGTCGGCCGAACATCACTATGATCGCGCTGCGGTCCAACCCCTCGACCCAGGTGGCGCGGTTGTCGAAGCTGGTCTTGACCACGGTGAAATAACCAGAGAGCGGCAGTGTGACCCGCACCCGGCTGGCGCGCGCGGCGTCACTGTTCTCGATGGTCATCTCGTAGCTGACGACATCGCCGCGCTGAACGCTGCTCGGCGTGGCCCACAGCTTGACGGTCAGCGCTGGCGTCTCTGCGGCGCGGGCCGGAGCGGCCAGAATCGGCGCGAGCAATGTGAGCAGCACGAACCAAAGCGGCAGCGCGCGAAGTGAAAGGCGAGTGGTCATAGCTCAGTCTTGATTGAAGTGGCGACGAGCGATTATACCACATCGCGCAGGGCGAGCGCCGTCACACCGTGGCGTCTGGCGAGCGCCAGATCCTCGGGCGTCGGCGCGGCGAGCACTAGCGCCACCTGCAGCCCGCGCCGGCGCAGGGCTAGCAGCTCGGGGAGCAGCGTGGTCGCCGCCTGCCCGCCGATGACCACCAGCGTGCCGCCCCAGCCAAGCCGCGCGCTCGCGGTGCGCAGCAATGGCATCAGCCCGCTCTGGCTGGCGGGGGCCAGCCGCCCGAGCACGCCGAGCAGCAGCGTCAGGTGGGCGCGCCCGGTGCCGATGGCCACCGCCGCGCCAGCGGACTCATCGCCTGCCGGCACCTCGGCCCCCTGGTCGTGGCCGCTGGCGACTAGCCCGACCGGCTGGCCGAACGCGTGAAGGTGGGCGGCGATCGAGGCGGCGGCGATCAGCGCGCGCTCCATCGTATCGTAGCGGAACTGGGCATCGTACTCCGGCAGCGCGAACGCCAGCGCGATCAGCGTATCCATGGCGATCGCCGGCTGCTGGCGGCGGATGAGCAGCTCGCCGGTGCGCGCGCTGTTCTTCCAATCGACGCGACGCACGCCATCGCTCGGCTGGTATGGTCGCGTTCCGGCCGGCCGCGATGGGTCGCTGAACAGGCTGCGCGGCGCGACGATCGTGCCGAACGGCAGCGCCGCCGGCAGAAACAGCTCGTCCAGCGGGACGACTCGCGGGTAGATCGTGATCGCGTCCACCTGCGGCGCGGTCATGCCGCGCTCGCCGAGTCCGAGGACATCGCCGGTCTGAATCGCTAGCGGGCCGATGGTGTAGTAGCCGCGCCGGGCGCTTGAGACGCTGTAGCCGATTGTCCTGCGCTCGCCAGGGTCGAGCGAGAGCACCTCGCGGATCATCGGCGGCGTGTGCAGCGCGGGCGGCAAGCTCTCGTGAAGCGAGAGCCACGGCAGCGGCAGCAGCCCGCGGTTCTCCAGCTCGATAGCGATCTGCACCTGCTCGCCGGGGAAGGCTGCGCTGGGCGCGACCCGCCGCCACCGCAGCTGACGCATACCGAGCCGCAGCCAGAGCGATCCGAGCAGCAGCAGCCCACCCACCGCGTAGAGCAGGTAGAAAAAAAACTCGCTGCGCAGCACCACCGCCAGCAGCAGCAGCAGCAGCACCGGCCAGAGAAGATTGCGCATGCGTCGCTTTCGTACACCCAACGCCCTCGTGGCATTGTAGCGCAAAGTCGCGCTGGGCGGGTTGGCGTGTGAAAGGAGGCTGCGTGCTGCGCGATGGCTATGGTATAATGCATTCGAGTGACGTAAGGAGGAGCGCGTGTCAGTTCATCAGCGAAACCAGCGGCGCCGAGCGGGGGCGCGCACGAAATCAACCGCCGAGTCGGGCGCTATCGTAACCCAGCTGCCACAGACGGTGCAGACTTTGGGCGTCGAGCCGGTCACCACGGCCGCCACGAGCGCGGCGCGGCGACAGCGGACGCTGCGCAGCCGCGTGCCGGAGCCGGTCGATTACACCAGAGACTACGTGCTGGCGCGGCGCGATATGCTGCGGATCGCAATCATCAGCGTGCTGCTGTTCGCCGCTATGGTCGCGCTCAAATTCTCCGGCCTGGTCTAACCCGGCCCATGCGATGCGAGGTGTGAGCCGCGCGGCTCCCATGTTGCGTGCGGCCCGACCGCGAGCGAGGCGATGCAGAATCGGGTCCAGAGTAAGGCGGCGCGGCTGCGGCTGATCGAGCACCTGCTGTACAACTCCACCCCGGGGCTGCGGGTCACGGAGATCGCTGACCAGTGTGGCGTTGACCGGCGGACGATCTACCGCGATCTGCCCGCGCTCGAGGATATGGGCGTGCCGGTCTGGGAGCGCGAGGGCCGCTACGGCATCGAGCGCACTAACTACCTCTCGACGATCCGGCTCAACCTCAATGAGGCGGTGGCGCTGTTCTTCGCCGCCCGGCTGCTCACCCACCACTCGGACGAGCACAACCCGCACGTCGTCGGCGCGCTCAACAAGCTGGCGGCCGGCCTGCCTGACGAGACCATCTCGCTCAACATGGCGCGCCTCGCCGAGCTGATCCGCGCCAGGCCGCTGCGCGGCAATTATATCCAGGTGCTCGAAACTGTGACCCGCGCCTGGGCCGACCGGCGGGCGCTGCTGATCCGCTATCGCGACGCCAACGGCAGCGTCACCGCGCGCACCATCCACCCCTATCTGCTCGAAGTGGCGCGCAACGAGCCAGCCTCGTATGTGATCGGCTACGATACGCTGCGCCGCGCCATCCGCACGTTCAAGCTGGAGCGGGTGGTCTCGGCCGAGATCGAGGCCGTATCGTACAGCATCCCGCCGGCGTTCGATGCCTACAGCCAGTTCGCCTCGGCCTGGGGCGTGATCGATGATGCGCCGGTGCTGGTGCGGCTGCGCTTCAGCGCCGCGGCTGCTCCGCGGGTGCGCGAGAGCGTCTGGCACCACTCGCAGCGCCTGGCAGAGCGCGATGATGGTGGGTGTGAGCTCACGATGGAGATCGGCGGGACGCGCGAGATCCGGGCGTGGGTGCTCGGGTGGGGGATGGAGTGCGAGGTGATCGAGCCGGCCGGGCTGCGGGCCGAGGTGGTGGCGCACGCCGCTGGGATGCTGGCGCGCTACGGTGAACACAGCGACGCCGCAGGGAGTTGACCCCTGCGGCGCTGTTCCGTGGCGAGCAGACCGACTACTCGGCCTCTTCGCCGTAGATCTCTCTCAGCAGGCTCGGCTTCTTGGCGGCCGGTGGTGCCTTGACATCGCGGCGCTTGGCGGCCTCGGCCTGCGCGTCTTGCGAGCTCTTCAGCCGGCGCATGAAGCGATCGACCTGGCCGGCAGTGTCCATCATGCGCTGCTCGCCGGTGTAGAACGGGTGGCACTTGGCGCAGACATCGACGCGCATGTTCTCGCGGGTGCTGCGGTTCGCCCACTGTGTGCCGCACGTCGAGCAGACAATATCGTTGGTGTACAGTTTGGGGTGAATACCCTGCTTCACAGTTTGCTCCTCGGGAAGGTTCGGAGCGCATTGCGCTCCAGCATCCCAGCTATTTTTATAATCCGACAGCGGGGGTTGGGAACGATGGCCCCAACCCCCGCCTTGTGCCCACGCGAGCCTGCGCCCGCTATTCGTGTGCCGAGCTAGGCTGCCGCTGCGGCTTCGGTCGCCTCGCGCACCAGCGGCTCGACGCTGACGATTTTCTGCTTCCGCGAAAAGTGCTTGAACCTGACGTAGCCGACGGCCTTGGAGTAGATCGTGTAATCCGAGCCGAGGCCGACGTTCGCGCCCGGCTTGATCTTGGTGCCGTGCTGCCGGACGATGATCGTGCCGGGAAGCACTAGTTCGCCACCGTAGCGCTTGACGCCAAGGTACTGCGGGTTGCTGTCGCGGCCGTTGCGCGAGCTGCCGACGCCCTTTTTATGTGCCATTGCTGTGCTCCTTACGCGCCGACGATCTGCCGGATGGTGACGCGGGTATAATCCTGCCGGTGGCCCGTGCGCCGGCGGTAGCGCTTCTTATTGCGGTAGCGGAAGACGACGATCTTGTCGCCGCTCGTCTCGCCAATAACCTTGGCGATAACCTTCGCCCCCGCCACCAGCGGTGCCCCGACCTGCGTGCGCTCGCCGCCGAGCAGCAGCACCTCGCCGAGCTCGATCTCGCTGCCGGCTTCGGCGCTCATCAACGCCAGGTCAACCACCTGGCCTTCTTCGACGCGGTATTGCATCCCGCGGTCCCGGATAATGGCGTACACGACGTATTCCTTTGCGATGGGGCACGAGCGAGACGCCGGCCCGGACACGAGACACAATGAAAGAGAGTGGCATAACCACCCTCGTGCAGCTCTCAGTAGACTTGATGTGTATTATACCAACGCGGCGGCGCTGTGTCAAATTGGGTCACGCTGCGAGGCGCGACACCATGGCCGCGTTTGCCCGCAGCTCAAGCGCATCGTCCAGCGGCGGCAGCGCGGCGGCAGCGCCGTAGCGCCGCTGCAGCGCCAGCGCCAGCAGATGATCGGCGAAGTGCGGGTTTTTTGGCAGCAGCGAGCCGTGCATATAGCAGCCGTAGCTGTTACGGTAGACCGCACCCTCGGTGCCATCCTCGCCATTGTTGCCGTGGCCCGCCACCACCGTGCCGAGCGGCCTGACGCCGGCCCCGAGATACGTCCGGCCGCTGTGGTTCTCGAAGCCGACGAGCCGCAGTACCTCGCCATCGATCGTGGCATCGATGAGGATGTTGCCGATCAGCCGCTTGGTCCCGCCGATGGTGTGGACATCCATCAGCCCGATGCCCGGCAGCTGCTCGCCGGTGTGGGTCAAGAAGTAGTGTCCCAGCATCTGATACCCGCCGCAGATCGCCAGCAGCACCAGCCCGTCCTCGGCCGCCGCGCGCAGCCCCGGCCCCTGCCGCACCACAACGTCATCGGCGATCAGCGTCTGCCCGCTGTCTTGCCCGCCGCCGAAGAATGCGATATCGATCGCGCCCCAGTCGACCGCGCTCCCCGGCCCGACCGCCACCCGCTCGACTTCGATGCCGCGCCAGACGCAGCGCTGCGTCAGCGCGATAATATTGCCGCGATCGCCGTAGATATTCATGTGATCTGGGTAGAGATGCGCCAGCCGTAGCTGCATCGTGGCTCCTCATGTGCCTCTATCTGAGGCGATCCGTGCCGTGGAAGGACATGTTCTTGCTGGTGTTGCGCAGCACCAGCTACTCTATTATACCAACGCGCGCGGCGATCGGTCGATCGACGATTGGACGCGGCTGGATCGCTTCCTAATTCTCGGTGGCGAGGGTGGGAGCTACTACGCCGCCGAGCGGCCGCTCACGCTGGAGAATGCCAACGCGGCGACGCGCTGCATCGATGCCGACGGCGCACGGGTCGTCAAGCGCACGGTGGCCATCAGCCAGAGTGGGCGCGCGCCGAAGAACGACCAGGCGCTGTTCGTGCTGGCGATGTGCGCCGGCATCGGCGATCAGGCGACGTGCGCTGCGGCGCTCGATGCGCTGCCGCTGGTGGCGCGCACCGGCACTCACCTGTTTCACTTCCTGGCGTTTGTACAGCAGCTCCGTGGCTGGGGTCGAGGGCTGCGCGATGGTGTCTCGGCCTGGTACAACGGGCGCGATGCTGGCGCACTGGCCTATCAGCTGGTGAAGTATCGGCAGCGCGATGGCTGGACTCACCGCGATGTGTTGCGTCTCGCCCACAGCATCGGCGCCAGCGAGCAGCATCAGGCGCTGTTCCACTGGGTGGTGAAGGGCTGGGACTGGGTCGGTGATGCCGCCGCACCCGGATGCCGCGCTTCGCACGGTCTGGGCGTTCGAGCGGGCGCAGCGGGCGGACTCGGCCGACGAGATCGTCGCGCTGATCCGCGAGTACGGCCTGGTGCGCGAGGCGATCCCTTCGCAGTTTCTCACCAATGCTGCGGTGTGGGCGGCGCTGCTCGATGCCACGCCGCTTGAGGTCATAGTGCGTAACCTGGCGACGATGAGCCGCGTCGGGCTGCTGGTGCCTGGCAGCGACGCGGCGCGGCTGGTGGCGGAGCGTCTCGCAGATGGCGAGCGCATCCGTCGGGCGCGGCTGCATCCAATCAAGCTGCTGGCGGCGCTCAAGACCTACGCGGCCGGCAAAGGCGTGCGCGGTAGCGGCGAGTGGTCGCCGGTGGCGCAGGTGATCGATGCGCTCGACGGGGCGTTCTACCACGCGTTTGCGGCGATCGAGCCGACCGGCAAGCGCTATGTGCTGGCGCTCGATGTGTCTGGCTCGATGGCGGCTGGCGCGGTCGGCGGGGTGCCCGGCCTGACGCCGCGGGTCGGGAGCGCCGCGATGGCGCTGGTCACCGCCGCAAGCGAGCCGGCCTACACCGCCGTGGCCTTCTCGGCTCCGGCGGGTGGCGGCTATGGCGGGCAGTGGGGTGGCGGCACGCCAGGGCTGACGCCCATCGCGCTCTCGCCACGGCAGCGGCTGGACGATGTGCTGCGCGCCACGGAGGGCATCCCGATGGGTGGGACGGACTGCGCGCTGCCGATGATCTGGGCGCTGAAGCAGCGACTGGCGGCCGATGTGTTTGTGGTCTACACCGACAGCGAGACCTGGCAGGGCGAGGTTCACGCCGCTGTCGCGCTGCGTCAGTACCGCGAGGCGATGGGGATCGACGCGCGGTTGATCGTGGTCGGCATGGTGGCCAATGCGTTCAGCATCGCCGACCAGGAGGACGGCGGGATGCTCGATGTCGTCGGCTTCGATACGGCCGCTCCAGCGGTGATGGCTGATTTTGTGCGCGAGGGCGCTCGTGGATAGCTGAGTCCCTCGCGTGTTCTGGGTGCGCCCTGCCAATCTGGCAGGGCGCATTTTTGCTGCTCGTGAACGTTTGACGCACCGCGCCACGGCGTCTACAATGGCTGTGGTGATCTGAATCGGGTCTCACAGCGTCGTGAACCCAGAAGGAGCAGTGTGTGTTTTCAACAAACCCCGTGGCCGGCCCACTCGATGCCACCATCCCAGGTCCGCTCGCCCGCAATCTTGTGTCCCGCGACGACGAGGTATATACTCGCGCGATGGGCAGGGTCTACCCGTTCGCCATGGAGCGCGGGCTGGGCTGCGAGGTCTGGGATGTGGATGGAAACCGCTACCTCGATCTGAACGCCGGCATCGCGGTGGTGGCCGCCGGGCACTCGCACCCGCGCGTGGTCGAAGCGGTGCAGCGTCAGGCCGCCAAGTTTATGCATATGGCCGGCACGGATTTTTATAGCGAGCCGATGGTGCGCTTCGGCGAGACGCTGACGGCCATGATGCCGCAGCAGGAGCGCTGGCAAGTCTTCCCGTGCAACTCCGGCACCGAGGCGATCGAGGCGAGCATCAAGTTGGCGCGCTACGTCACAAAGCGGCAGGCGATCATCGGTTTCTTCGGCGCGTTCCACGGCCGCAGCTACGGCGCGCTGTCGCTGACCGCTTCCAAGCCATACCAGCGCAGCGGCTTCTTCCCGCTGCTGCCCGGCACGTTCCACGCCTTCTATGCCAACCCGTACCGCCCGCCGCTCGGCTCGGACCCGGCGCGGGTGGCCGAGACCTGTCTGAGCTACATCGAGGATGTGCTGTTTCAGACGGTCGTGCCGCCACAGGAGGTGGCCGCGATCGTGGTCGAGCCGATCCAGGGCGAGGGCGGCTACGTCGTCCCTTCGGCCGGGTTTATGTGTGGGCTGCGGCGGATCTGCGACGCACACGGCATCATGCTGATCGCCGATGAGGTGCAGAGCGGCGTCGGGCGGACGGGGACGATGTGGGCGTTCGAGCACGAGTGCGCCGACGTGGCGTGCGATGCAGCTGGCGCGTGTGGTGTGTGCGGCAAGCGGACGCCGGGCGCGCTGCCGGATATCATCGCCTCGGCCAAAGGGCTAGGCGGCGGTGTGCCGATCGGCGCGATGATCGCCAGGCGCTCGCTGATGGAGCGCTGGGAGCCGGGCGCGCACGGCAACACCTACGGCGGCAATGCGCTCGCGTGCGCCGCTGCCTGCGAGGTACTCGGGCTGGTGCGCGACGAACTGATGGGCAACGCGGCGCGGGTCGGCGCGTATCTGCAGGCCGGCCTGCGCGATATCCAGACTCGCCACGAGTCGATCGGGGTGGTGCGCGGCCGCGGGCTGATGGTGGGCGTCGAGCTCGTCAAGAACCGCGAGAGTAAGACGCCGCACAAGCAGCTCGCCAACGCCGTGATGGAGGAGTGCTTCAGACGCGGGGCGCTGGTGCTGACCTGCGGCGCGTCGACCGTCCGCTTCTGCCCGCCGCTGATGATCAGCGAGGCGCAGGTGGACGAGGGGCTGTCGATCTTCGAGGACGCGCTCGTCGAGCTCGACGGCTAGTGTATTGACGATTGATAATGCACAGCGGGGGTTTACAGCCCCCGCGATCTTCCGTTCCTACTCCAGATCGCTGTCGTCAATGCACTAGAAGGTGCTGGTGGGCGGCGGCGAGGCGAACGGCAGCTCGGACGGCGGCTGATACGAAGGCGGGCCGCCCTGGCGCCTGCGGGTGGCGAGCCAACCGCCAAATGCGCCCAGCCCGAGCCCAAGCAGCAGGTAGATAATCCCCGTACACATCCCAACGCCCACGCCAAAGAACGGCAGCATCGCGTTGATATCGGCGACTTGCTGCGGGGTGAAATTGTTTGGCGATTCGCTTAGCTGCTGCTCGAACGCCTGGCGAAACTCGGGCGTCTGCGAAATCGCCGCGAACCCGACGATCGACGAGATCAGCGCGGCGACGAGCATCCCCGCGCCGGCGATCAGACCGGCCAGCACGCCCTGCCCGACGCCCCTGGCCTCTGGCGTCCATGCCACGCCAAAGTAGCCGGCCGCCGCTCCGAGCCCCAGCGCCAGCACCGGGCCGCAGCACACAGCTCCGAATGCAGGAATAAACCCAACGCCGGTGATCAGCAGTAAGCTGGCGAGCGCGAAGATCAGCCCCGATTTGACTCCACCTGACATAGTTTCCTCCGCGGTGATTGCCCCGACTATTATGCCATATGTTTGGCCCGCGATGGATCTGGTACAATGCGGCGGGTCGAGCGCCCGTCAGGCGTCGCCCCGGCGTTCTTTGACCCCCAGCGAGGTCGCATGGTCCCTAATTTGCTCGCGCTCGATGGCACGTGGCAGTTGCTCCCGCTCGACCGCTTCCGCCAGGGGTTCTACCCAGGCGATGACGCGGCCTGGCTGACGCAGGATCTGCCGGCCCACTGGCAGCAGCACCAGCTGCTGGCGCGCTACGCCGGTAAGCTGGTCTACCGCCGCCGCTTCGCCGCCGCGCCGGACCCCGCCGCGCGCCACTGGCTGCGGCTCGAAGGCGCGTTCTACTGGAGCCAGCCGTACCTCAATGGGGTGGACCTCGGCCGCCACGAGGGCTACTTCGCGCCGCAGGAGCACGAGGTCACCGCCCACCTCGCCGCCGCCAACGAGCTGGTCGTCGAGGTCGAGTGCCCAGACGAGGAGCACAAGACCGGCAAGCGCCTGATCACCGGGATCTTCTCCCACTGGGACGCGATGGACCCCGACACCAACCCCGGCGGGATCTGGCGCGGCGTCGCGCTGCTGACCACCGGGCCGGTGCGGCTGCGCGAGGTGCTGCTGCACACTGAGGCCGCCGGCACCGACCGCGCCGAGCTGCGCTACTGCGCCACGCTGGACAGCGACGTCGACCGCGACGCGACGCTGATCTGGACGTTTGCGCCGCGCAACTTCGCTGGTCAGGTGCAGACGATCGAGCAGCGCCGCGCCGTACCTGCCGGCGCGCACGAGGCGGCTGGCCTCCTCAGTCTGCGCGACCCGCAGCTGTGGTGGACCCACGATCTCGGCTTCCCGCACCTGTACGATGTGACGCTGACCGTCACGGTGGACCACGCGCCGAGCGACGCGCAGACCTTCGGCTTCGGCGTGCGCGAGTTCAGCATGCAGGAGTGGATCCCGTACCTCAACGGCGTGCGGCTGTTCATCAAGGGCAATAACCTGCCGCCAGGCGATGTTCGCCTGGCGACGATGACGCCCGCGCGCTTCGCCGCCGATATCCAGTTGGCGATCGACTGCCACATGAATATGCTGCGGGTCCACGGCCACGTCTCGCTGCCGGCGCTCTACGATGCGGCCGACGCGGCGGGGATCCTGCTCTGGCAAGATTTCCCGCTCCACTGGCTCTACCGCCGCTCGGTGCTGCCAGAGGCCGCGCGCCAGGTCGCGCTGATGGTCCGCATGCTCTACAACCACCCGTCGGTGGCGATCTGGTGCATGCACAACGAGCCGATCTACGTCACCGACACCAAGGACGAGCGGGCCATCACGACGCTGCGAACCTACGTCTCCTCGCTGATCTACAGCTGGAACCGCGATGTGATGGACACCGAGCTCCAGCGCGTGGCCGAGCGCTGTGACCCGACGCGCCCGGTGGTCCGCTCGTCGGGCGAGTTCGCGGTGCCGCTCTGGCGCGATGGCACCGACAGCCACTTCTACTACGGCTGGTACACGATCTACGGCCGGCTGCGGCAGTGGGAGCCACTGGTGCGCCGCTTCCCCAAGCTCATCCGCTTCGTGACCGAGTTCGGCGCGCAGAGCTTCCCCAACCTGGAGAGCAGCCGGCGCTTCATCGGCGATGATATCGCGCAGCTCGACGAGGCCGAGCTCACCGGACGCTATCAGCTCCAGCCCGACGCCATGGCGGTCTGGATGCCGTGGCGCCAGTCCGCCAGCCTCGCCGAGCTCGTCGAGCTGACGCAGCGCTACCAGAGCGAGGTCAACCGCTTCTATATCGATCGGCTGCGGGCGCACAAGTATCGCCCCACCGGCGGCATTGTCCCGTTTCTATTCCACGACGCCAACCCGGCCGTCACCTGGTCGGTGGTGG
>JAYUUK010000426.1:0-8621 GCA_043754595.1 Roseiflexaceae bacterium
CACCTGCTCGGGATGGTGGAGCTGAGCCGGCTCGGCAACTACTTCATTGAGGAGCGCGCCACGCTGCCCGATATCGACCTCCCGCTCGCTCGGCTGCGGCCGATCTTGACCGACCTGGAGCTGCTGTCGGGCGACGAGGACGCGCAGCTCAGCGGCCACCTCGTGCTCGCGCTCCAGACCGCCGAGCTGCTGCGCCACGCCGTCCGCCCAGGCGATATCGTGGTCATCGGCTATCAGCCAAAGGTCCAGCGCGCCGCCTTCGAGTCCGGCGCCGGCTGCCTGCTGCTGGTCGATGGGGCCGAGCTCGATGCCGAGGCGCTGGTGCTGGCCAAATCGCACGGTGCCGTGATCGCGCGCACCGGCGCTTCGGCGCTGCGGGCGATCTTCGCGCTCCAGGCCGCCGTCCCGGTGCGTCAGGCGATGTCTCCACCCGCTGCGGCGCTGGCCTACGACGACTTGCTGACCGATGGCCAGGAGGTGCTGCGGGAGAGCGGCCGCCCGGCGCTGCCGGTGCTCGATGACGCCGGGCGCTTCCACGGGCTGCTGCTGCGCCGCCACCTGCTGCCCCAGGCCAGGCGCGAGATCATCCTCACCGACCATAATCACCCAGATCAGGCGGCGCAGGGCGTAACCGAGAGCAAGGTGATCGCGATCGTTGACCATCATAACCTCGGCGGGCTACATACCATGGCCCCGCTCTCGATGTTTATCGAGCCGGTCGGCTGCACCTGCACGCTGATCGCCGAGCAGGCGCGCCGCGCGGGTGCGCCCATCCCGCGCGCGCTCGCCGGCGCGATGCTTGCGGCGATCCTCTCGGATACAGTGCAGTTCCGCTCGCCAACCACCACGCCGCGCGACCGGGTGGCGGCCGAGTGGCTGGCCGAGCTGTCTGGCGAGTCGATCACCGATCTGGCGCTGGCGATGTTTCGCGCCAGGCTGCCCCAGCCCACCCCGCCGCCGAGCTGGTGGGTCACGACCGACCGCAAAAGCTTCGCCTTCGACGACCACACCATCAGCATCAGTCAGATCGAGCTCGTCGATGTCGAGGCGGTGATGCCGCCGGTGGACGATCTCCGCGCGGCGCTCGCCGAGGTCGCCGCCACGCTGCGGGTGGACGCCGCCTACCTCGCGCTCACCGACATCTTCGAGTCGCGCTCGCTGTTGATCGCCGATAGCCAGCCGAGCCTCAGCCTGGCCGAGCGCGCCTTCGGGCTGCGGGCCAGCGGCGGCTGCCTCGCGCTCCCTGGCGTGATGTCGCGCAAGGCCCAGATCGTCCCGCCGCTCGCCGCCGCGCTGACGAGCTAGCCGCCGTGACTCATCTTCCCACTATCGCCCCGCTGACGCCGGCCCGCCAGCGATCGCTCGCTGAGCTGCGCGCCGCCGTTCACGGCGATCTGCGCACAGACGACCTGACCCGCGGCATGTATGCCACCGACGCCAGCATCTACCAGCTGGTGCCCGAAGCGGTGCTGCTGCCGCGCGCCGAGGGCGATTTGGCGGCTGCGGCGCGCTGGGCCTGGCGCAGCGGCACGCCGATCACCGCGCGCGGCGGGGCCACCAGCCTCGCTGGCCAGGCCGTCGGCACTGGGCTCCAGATCGACTGTAGCCAGCACCTCGACCGTCTGATCGAGCTCAATTTGGCCGCGCGCACCGCCTGGGTCGAGCCAGGCATGGTGCTCGATCGGCTCAACGCGCTGCTCGCGCCGCACGGCCTGATGTTCGCCCCGGATATCTCGCCCGGCAATCGCGCCACAATCGGCGGCATGGTAGCCAATAACTCATCGGGCATGTACTCGCTGGTCTACGGCAAGACTATTGACCACGTGCTCGGGCTGCGCTGTGTCCTGGCCGATGGCACGCCCATCGATATTGGCCCGCTCGACGACGATGGGCTGCGCGCCAAGCTCGCCGCCGATAGCCTCGAAGGCCGGATCTATCGCACCGCCATGCGCCTCGCCAATGAGCACGCGCAGGCCATCGCCGAACGCTACCCCAAGCTGCTGCGCCGGGTCGGCGGCTACAACCTCGACGCGCTCGTCGGCCC
This sequence comes from Roseiflexaceae bacterium, assembly GCA_043754595.1. Taxonomy (GTDB): domain Bacteria; phylum Chloroflexota; class Chloroflexia; order Chloroflexales; family Roseiflexaceae; genus JAYUUK01. Next base: position 2,045 of record JAYUUK010000426.1, read on the forward strand.
GCCGCAGCCGTTCAACCTCGCGCCGCTGATCGTCGGCTCTGAAGGGACGCTGGCGCTGATCGCCGCCGTCAAGATCCGGCTCACGCCGCGCCCGCCGCAGCGCATCATCGCCATCCTGGCCTTCGAGTCGCTCGACGCGGCGCTCGACGCGCTGATGCCGTGCCTGGCCTGCGAGCCAGCCGCCGTCGAGCTGATGGACGAGCTGCTGCTCGACCTGACCAGGCGCTCGCACGAGTACGCCGCGCCGCTCGCCAGCTTCGTCAGCGGCCGCCCTGGCGCGCTGCTTCAGGTGGAGTTTTTTGCCGAGACCCAGCGGGTGCTCCAGCAGCGCTGCGCCGCGCTCGAAGCGAGCGTGCGCCAGAGCGGCGTCCCGTTCACCCTGACCATCGCCGCCAGCCAGTCGCAGCAGGCGGCCGTGCTCAGCGTGCGCAAGGCCGGGCTGCCGCTGCTCCAGTCGATCTCGCCCGATCTCCGGCCGGAGACGTTTGTCGAAGATTCGGCGGTGGAGCCGGCCAGGCTTGCGGCCTACGTGCGGCGTTTTCGCGCCATCTGCGCCGCCGAAGGTCTACGCGTGGCGTTCTACGGCCACGCCAGCGTGGGTCTCCTGCACGCCAGGCCGCTGCTCAACCTCAAGCGCGCCGAAGATGTGGCGGCGATGCGCCGGGTCGCCGAGCAGATCTGCGACCTGGTACTGGAGTTCGGCGGGGCGCTCTCCGGCGAGCACGGCGATGGCATGCTGCGCGGCGAGTTCAACCGGCGAGTTTTTGGCGAGCAGATCTACGGCGCGTTCGTCGAGCTCAAGCGCAGCTGCGACCCAAAAAACATCCTCAACCCCGGCAAGATCGTGCTCGCGCCGCCGATGGATACTAACCTGCGCTACGGCCAGCGCTACGCCACCATCCCGCTTCAGACCCACTTTAGCTTCGCAGATAGCGGCGGCATGGCGGGGGCCGTCGAGCTGTGCAATGGCAACGGGCTGTGCCGCAAGACCGGCAGCGGGACCATGTGCCCGAGCTATATGGTCACCCGCGACGAGGAGCACTCGACGAGGGGCAGGGCCAACGCGCTGCGCCTCGCGCTGTCTGGCGCGCTGCCCCCCGACGCGCTCACCGGCGAGCGCATGGCCCAGGCGATGAGCCTGTGCGTCGGCTGCAAAGGGTGTACCGCCGAGTGCCCGTCGCGGGTCAACCTGACGCGGCTCAAGAGCGAGTGGCTCGCAATGCGCCACGCCGCCCACGGCACGCCGCTGCGCGACCTGCTGTTTGGCAATATCCATGCGATCAGCGCGCTCGCCAGCCGGGTCGCGCCGCTCGCCAATGTGGGTCTCGCCATAGCCAACGCGCTCGCCTTTCCACAGCGCCTGCTCGGCATCAGCCACCGGCGCGCGCTGCCGCGCTTCGCCACCCAGACGCTGAGCCAGTGGATGCGGCGGCGCACGAGCGCGCCGGTCGGCGGTCGGCGGGTCCTGCTGTTCGCCGACACGTTTGCCGAGTTCAACGACCCGCATATTGGCCGGGCGGCCGTGGCCGTGCTCGAAGCGATGGGGTACGCCGTCGAGCTGCCGCGGCGGCGGATCTGCTGCGGCCGGCCGCAGATTTCGCGCGGTCTGCTCGCCGATGCTAGGCGGCTCGGGTGGCAGCAGCTGGACGAGCTCGCCCCGTACGCCGCGGCCGGTATTTCGATTGTTGGGCTTGAGCCGAGCTGCCTGCTCACCTTCCGCGACGAGTACCTCGATCTGCTCGGCGATCGGCGCGCGCCAGCGGTGGCGTCGGCGTCGCTGCTGTTCGATGAGTTCGTCGCCCGCGAGCTGGCATCTGGTGCCGCCGCGCTCGCGCTGCGCCCGGCCATCGCGCCATTTTTGATCCACGGCCACTGCCACCAGAAAGCGCTGGCCGGGATGTCGGCCACCGCGGCGCTCCTCGGGCGAATCCCAGAGGCTACTGTGCGCGAGGTCGACAGCGGCTGCTGTGGCATGGCCGGCTCGTTCGGCTACGAGACTGAGCACCACGCGATCTCGCTCAAGATGGCCGAGCGGTCACTCCTACCGGCGGTGCGCGCGTCGCCCGAGGCAATTATCGTGGCCAGCGGGACCAGCTGCCGCCAACAGATCGCGGACGGCAGCGGACGGAGGGCGCACCACATCGCCGAAATCCTCGCCATGCACCTGTAGGTACACAGCTCGCTGCGTCCGGCGCCCGGCCAGCATCATTTGACCCACAGTGGACAAAGTGCTATCATCTCCGCGCCTAGCACGCCGGCGCACAGCAAAGACAGCGCCGCCTCAACCGCCGTGTACCGTGAGGTCTTCGGCATCCATTATCGCCATCGCGAGAGTGAAATCATGCTTTCCGCCCTCAAACGCCTCCTCGTCGGTCAGCCGCTCTCTAACGAACAGCTCGCACACGAACGACTTGACAAACGGACGGCGCTCGCGGTCTTTTCGTCGGATGCGCTCTCGTCCACGGCCTACGCCACCGAAGCGATCCTGATCGCGCTGACGCTGGCCGGCTCGGCGGCGCTGTATCTGGCGACGCCGATCTCGATCGGGATCGCGCTGCTGCTGATCACTGTCTCGTTCTCTTATCGGCAGACGATCAACGCCTACCCCCAGGGTGGCGGCACCTACGTCGTGGCGCAAGAGAACCTCGGCGAGACTCCGGCGCTGCTCGCGGCGTCGGCGCTGCTGATCGACTACATCTTGACCGTCGCAGTCAGCATGTCCGCCGGGGTGGCCGCGATGACATCGGCGGTCCATGAGCTCGAACCCTACCGCGTCGAACTCGCCGTGGTTCTGATCGTGATCGTCTCGCTGGCGAATCTGCGCGGCGTCAAAGAGTCCGGCGCGATCTTTGCCATACCGACGTACACCTTCGTCGTGAGTATGTTTGTGCTGATCCTGTATGGGCTGTACAAGATGTTCACGGGCCAGGTGGTCGATGCGCCGCCGCCTGCCATACAGCATCTCCCGCCGCCCGGCGAGATCCATACGATCAGTGTCTTTCTCGTGCTGCGCGCGTTTGCCGCCGGCTGTACCGCGCTCACCGGGATCGAGGCGATCGCCGATGGCGTGCCGGCGTTCAAAAAGCCGGAGCCGCGCAATGCCTCGACCACGCTGGTGATCATGGCGGTGCTACTCTGTACCATGTTTCTCGGCGTCACGGTTTTGGCGGAAGCCTACCATATTATCCCTGACGGCAGCCGCGAGCCCGAAACCGCCAACTCGCAGCTCGCCCGCATGATCTTTGGCAATGGCTCGGCGCTGTATTATGTGCTTCAGGTCGCCACCATGCTCATTTTGGTGCTGGCCTCGAACACTGCCTTTGCCGACTTCCCTCGCCTCTCGTATTTCCTGGCCCGAGACCGCTTCCTGCCGCGTCAGTTCACCCAGCGCGGCGACCGGCTGGTGTTCTCCAACGGTGTGGTGGTGCTCGGCGTAATCGCCGCCGTGCTCGTCATCGGGTTTGGCGCGCGCGAGCAGAGCTTGCTGCCGCTGTACGCTGTCGGTGTGTTTATCTCATTCACGATTTCACAGATCGGCATGGTGCGGCGCTGGTACCGGCTGAAGACGCCTGGCTGGCGTGGTAGCGCGGCGGTCAACGCCTTGGGCGCCACAGTCACTGGCATGGTGCTGCTGGTGCTGGCGTTCACGAAGTTTCTTGAAGGTGCCTGGGCCGTGCTGCTCATCCTGCCGTTCCTGGTGATCATCCTCAAGAGCATCCACAAGCATTATAACGATGTGGCGCAGCAGCTCTCGCTCCAGGACGCACCGCCGCCGATGGCCGTCCGTCGCCACACCGCGATCGTGCTCGTCAGCGGCATCCACAAAGGGGCGATCCCAGCGGTTCAGTACGCGCAGTCGCTCGCGCCAGATAACGTCACCGCTGTCTATGTCGACCTCGACCCAGTGGCGACCGAGAAGATGCAGAAGAAGTGGGAGCAGTGGGGTTCTGGCATTCCGCTCGTGGTGCTACCCTCGCCCTATCGCACGCTGATCGGCCCGCTGATGAAGTATATTGACGAGATCGACTCCGAATATAACGATGATATGCTGACGATTGTGCTGCCGGAGTTTGTGCCGTCGAAGTGGTGGCAGTACGCGCTGCATAACCAGACCGGGCTTCAGCTCAAGACGGCGCTGTTCTTCAGCCGCGGCAAAATTGTCACCAGCGTCCCGTACCATCTGGAGTAGCCCCGGCCGTCGCGCGGCGCAGAATAACGAGGGCGGGCAGGAGTGCTACTCCTGCCCGCCCTCGTGCTATATCGCCGGCGCGCTGCTAGGGCGTCGTCCCGCTGATGATGCTCGTCGTGTCGATCAGCGGCGTGGCATTGCTGCCGCTGAAGACCGGCAGCTTGCCATCCCAGCGTTGCACTTGCTGATAGCGTATCAGCTCGGGCGTCACGCTTTTGGCCAGCGCAATGTTCGCCTCGGAGTCGGCTTTGGCCCGCAACAGCGCCGCTTCGGCATTGGCCCGCGCCCGCAGCAGCGTCGCGCCCGCCTCGCCCTCGGCCTGCGCCTTGAGCGCGTTGGCGCGCCCGGTCGCCTCGGCGACGTCCTGCTCGGCCTTGACCTTCGCCTGCTCAAGCTGGTACTTCTGCTGCTCGGCGGCCTGCTGCGACGTAATCTTGGCGTCCAGCGCCGACTGAAGCGAGGACGGCAGATGCACCTCGCGCACCGCAAACGAGATCAGCCGCAGATGGCGCTTGGCGAACTCGGTGGTGAGCGCCGAGCTGATCTCCTGGTTGATCACTTCGCGCTTGCCCGATGTGATCGCTTCCCAGCCATACTTCGATGCGACTACCGGCACCTGCGAGCGGGTGTACTGTCGCACCACCCGATCCTCGACGTTTACGATCTCGGCACCGCCCCAGTCCTCGTACAGTTTGCCGGCCTCCTCCTTGATTACCTGATACTGAATGACCACGTCGAGGTTGATCTGCTGCCCCTCGTTGCTCTGGACTTTGATCGAATCGTCCCCCGCAGTCTGACCCTCGCTGCTCTTGAGCACCATGCTGTAGGTCTGGATCGTCACCGGGTACTGCTGAATGGCCTGCGTGAACGGGTTGATAAACGCCCACCCTGGCTCGAGCGCCCCAGCTGTGACCGCATGGTTGGCCTTATCGAAGACGATGCCGACGTACCCCGGCTGGATGTTGCGCCACGCCGTCATCACTAGGCCGAGCAGCACGACGGCGATCACGACAATCACCACGAGTACACTGATCCCGGTCAAACGTCGCCCATTTCCACTTCCACGGCTCATCACTGTTCCTTCCCTTCCGAAGCTTCTTCATCGATATGCTGCGTTACATCGTCAACGTCGTGGCGTAGCGACCGGACAAGCCGGACGACGTCTGGGGCGATGGCGATTCCGAGCTGCCAGGCTGCGACGATCAGCACGATCGCCACCGTGGCCTCTAACAGTGTCGGACTCATAGCGATCCTTGTCTCAGACGAAGTCCATCTTCGTCTACACTTAGTATACGACTCGCCGCAGCGAGGGTTACAAAGGTTTGACAGCCCATGGAAATTCGGCTATACTTCGCTTCGTTGCCATGCGGCGTATGTCTTTGCGGGTCGATACCGAAGTGGCCAACCGGGGCAGACTGTAAATCTGCTGGCTCACGCCTTCGCTGGTTCGAATCCAGCTCGGCCCACCACACCCCGGAGCACGCGCTTTCGTGCGAGAGCACGAGAGCGCGTCTTATGGGGAACGCACATGAACAACGCTATAAAACAGGGGATAGCCGCCGAAGTGCTCGTCGATCTCTACGAGCATCGGGGTCGCTCGATGCAGCAGATTGCAGCAGAGCTCGGCTGTAGCCAGAATAAGGTGGCGTACTGGATGGCGTAGCACGGCATCGCGCGGCGGTCGTGGAGCGCGGCGACGTATGTACGTCGCAATCCTGATGGCAATCGGTTCAGTATTCGGCTGCCAGAAACGTCTGAAGAGCGTGAGCTCTTCGCGTTCGTGATTGGGTTGTATCTAGGCGAGGGCGATAAAAAGTCGCACGACCGAATTGCAATAGCGAATACTGATGTTGTAGTACTGCGCGCCTTCTTGACATTTCTCGAGCGGTTTTGTGGCGTAAAACGAACAGAAGTAAAGTGTTGGATTGTTATGTTCATGGATGGCAATTCTATTGAGACCGTCGAGTGGTGGTCAAATCAATTAGATCTGTTGCCATCACAAATCTATCCGCCCACTGTTCGTCCTGCACGTGAAGGAACATACACCCATCGTTCGACGTATGGGACAGCAACAGTAGCCTTCAGCAGTACCAAGCTTCGAGGTGTTTTCATAGGATGGTGTGAGGAGTATCGCGAGCGGTTTTCAAGATAGTATAGTCTGGCCCATGTAGCTCAGTTGGTAGAGCACATTCTTGGTAAGAATGAGGTCACGAGTTCAAGTCTCGTCATGGGCTCCAACATCGTCGGTTCGCGCTGTAACCACAGCACACAACAAAGGTAGGGTTCACGTCAATGGGTAAGCAGAAATTTGAGCGGACGAAGCCGCATGTCAATGTGGGGACGATCGGGCACGTGGACCACGGCAAGACGACGCTGACGGCGGCGATC
>JAYUUK010000427.1:0-2879 GCA_043754595.1 Roseiflexaceae bacterium
CAAGACCGTGGTAGCTTTGGCCGGGCGTACCCGCCGCTCAAGGCGCGGCTGCAGCGCGCCGCCACCGATGCGCACATCCTGATCTACCGGCTGACCGGCGGGCGCGTCGGCGGGGTGTCGTTTGGCCTGCCGATGCTGCTGCTCACCAGCCGCGGCCGCCGCAGCGGGCTGCTGCGCACCGCGCCGCTGCTCTACCTGCCGGTGGACGGGCGCTTTGTGATCGTGGCCTCCAATGGCGGCGCGCAGACCAGCCCGACGTGGTACTTCAACCTGGTGTCCCACCCCACGGCGCTGGTGCAGATCGGGCCGGAGCGCGCCACCGTGACCGCCCGCCGCGCCGATGACGACGAGCGCACGCGCTACTGGCCCCTGCTCTTGGCGATCTACCCGACCTACGACGAGTACCAGCGCCGCACCGACCGGCAGATCCCGCTGATGGTGCTGACGCCAGAGGACGGCAGGCTCGACGCCCACGTGCCGCGCCGCTACCGCGGCAGCGATGGGCATTCCTCCACCGCCGAGTAGTGGCTGCGCGCTACGGCGGGTAGATCGCGGCCTCCAGCGTCGCCGGCGTGAACGGCTTGGCCAGAAACGTGCAGTGGTTGGCACAAACCCCGCCACCCGCTCGGCGGTCTGGTAGCCGCTGATCACGACGCTCGGGGTGGCTGGGCACAGCTTGGCGCTGGACGCCACCCGATCCGCCCAGCTGATCTCCAGCATCGTCAGATCGGATGGCGTCCAACTCGGCCGGGCGCGACGCCAGCAGCGCTAGCCCGGTCGGGCCAGCGGCCACCACGCCCACCAACCCGCCGTTAGCAGCCGAGCATCCCGGAAGCGCGCACCACTGTCAACGGTGCCGCGCCGTACTGCCGTGCAGCAGGGCGACGCGATGAACCGCGTTGGGGCACGATCATACCCCAACGCGGTTCCTTACCCACAATGCGATCGGGCGTACATCGGGCCACAGCGCGCGCATTGGCGCTACGCCGCCGCGCCGCCGTACCGCAGCAGCCGCATCCCAAGCAGTGTCACCAGCAGCGATGTACCAACATCGGCGACCACCGCAAGCCACATGCTGCCCATCCCGAGCAGGACCAGCGCCAGAAATGCGATCTTGATGCCGATGCTCAGCGCGATGTTGTGCCGCACGGCGCGAGCGGCGGCGCGGCTGAGGCGGATGGCGAACGGCAGCTGCCGCAGGTCGTCGCTTAGCAGCGCCACGGCGGCGCTCTCCATGGCCTGGTTCGAGCCGCCGTGGGCCGCGCCGATCGCGATGCCGATGCTGGCGGTGGCGAGCGCCGCGGCGTCGTTGATGCCATCGCCCACCATCGCCACCGGCCCGTAGCGCGCCGTCAGCTGGCGGATGGCGTCCACCTTGTGCTCGGGCAGCAGCTCGGCGCGCACATCGTCGATCGCTGCCGAAGCGGCGATGGCCGCGGCGGTGGCGCGGCCGTCGCCGGTGAGCATCGCCACGTGGCAGCCGGCGGCACGCAGCTCGGCGATGGCGGCCGCGCTGCTCTGGCGCAGCGTATCGGCGATGGCGATCGTCCCGGCGTAGACGTTGTCGCGGCTGATCAGCACCGGCGTGGCGCCACTGGCGGCGTCGCGGCTGGCGGCGGCGCACTGCTCGGCGCTGTGGGCCAGCGCTGCGTCGAAGTGGGCGTGGCTGGCGAGCAGCACCTCGTGGCCGGCCACGCTGCCGCGCACCCCATGGCCAACCAGCGCCGTCACGCCCTCGGCCTGCGGGTAGCGGCCGAGCACGGCGCGACGCTCGGCGGCGGCGATCACGGCGGCCGCCAGCGGGTGCTCGCTGCGCCGCTCGATGGTGGCCGCCAGTGCCAGCAGGTCGTCGCAGGCCAGACAGGCATCGGCGTGCCCTGGGTCAGCGCAGTCGGCGGCGCGCACCGCCGTCACCGTCGGCCGGCCGCTGGTGAGCGTGCCGGTCTTATCCAGCGCCACGGCCCGCACCCGCCCGAGCGCCTCAAGCGCCGCCCCGCCCTTGATCAGCACGCCGCGCCGGGCCGCCGCGCTCAGCGCGCTGATGATCGTCACTGGGGTGCTGATGACCAGCGCGCACGGGCAGGCCACCACCAGCAGCGTCAGCGCGCGGTAGAGCCAGCCGCTGGTCTCGGGCGTCGGGTTCCAGAACGGCTGCCCGAGCAGCAGCGGCGGCACCGTCGCCACCAGCGCGGCGATCGCCACCACCGCCGGGGTGTAGATCTTGGCGAAGCCATCGATCTGGCGCTCGGTCGGCGCGCGCAGCTCCTGCGCCTCGGTCACCAGCCGCACCATCCTGGCTATCGTGCTGTCGGCGGCAGGACGCGTCACCTCGATCTCGATCGCCGATGCGCCGTTGATGCTGCCGGCATAGACCTCGTCGCCCACGCGCTTGCTGACCGGCATGCTCTCGCCAGTGATCGGCGATTGGTCGAGCGATGCTTCCCCTACCGCGATCGCGCCGTCCACCGCCAGCCGCTCGCCCGGCCTGAGCAGCACCCGATCGCCGACCTGCAGCTCGGACACCAGTATCTCGATCTGATCCGCCGCCGCGCTGCGCGCAGCTGGGTTCTCCTGCCCGCTGGCTTCCGACCGCCGCCGGAGCCTGACGGCGCGCTCCGGCACCAGATCGAGCATGCTGCGGACGGCGTGGCGGGCGCGAGCGGCGGTGTAGCCCTCCAGCGCCTCGCCGAGCGCGAACAGCACCATGACCATCGCCGCCTCGGTGGGCGCGCCGATGATCACTGCGCCGATCGCAGCGATCGTCATCAGCACGTTGATGTTCAGCTCGCGGCTGACGGTCACGGCGCGCCAGGCGCTTCTGGCCACCGGCATCCCGGCCAGCAGCAGCGCAGCGATCGAGCACCAGTCGATCCAGCCGC
>JAYUUK010000428.1:0-8553 GCA_043754595.1 Roseiflexaceae bacterium
GGCAAGATGAAGCGGCGCGGGCAGAAGTTTGGCTATACGGCGAATTGGAAAAAAGCGGTCGTGACGCTCGCCGTCGATAATCGCATCGACCTGTTCGAGGGAGCGTAAGTAGAACTATGGGTGTACGACGTTTCAAACCAACCTCGCCCGGTCGCAGAAATATGTCGGGGGCCACGTACGAGGAGCTCACGACTAATAAATCTGAGCCGAGCCTGACCGTCGCGCTGCGCCGCACCGGTGGGCGCAACAACCTGGGCCGCATGACGACCCGTCACCGCGGCGGCGGCAACAAGCGCAACTATCGCATCATCGATTTTAAGCGCAATAAGCACGGCATACCGGCCAGAGTGGCGACGATCGAGTACGATCCGAACCGCTCGTCGCGCATTGCGCTGCTTCACTACACCGATGGTGAGAAGCGCTATATTATCGCGCCGCTCGGTCTGAGCGTCGGCGATACGGTTATGAGCGGCCCAGAGGCTGAAATTCGCGTCGGCAATGCGTTGCCGCTGCGGGTCATCCCGCTCGGTACACAGATCCACAACGTCGAGATGCAGGCGGGGCGCGGCGGCGTGCTGGTTCGTAGCGCTGGTGCGTCGGCGCAGTTGATTGCCAAGGAAGGCACCTACGCGACGCTTCGTATGCCGTCTGGCGAGACGCGCATGATGCATATGGAGTGCCTGGCGACGATCGGCGCGGTCGGTAATGCCGAACATCAGAACATTCGCCTCGGCAAGGCTGGCCGCAAGCGCTGGCTCGGTCGAAGGCCGGAAGTTCGTGGATCGGCAATGAACCCGCGCGACCATCCTCACGGCGGTGGCGAAGGGCGCGCTCCGCGTGGTATGCCCCCGAAGACAAAATGGGGCAAGCAGGCGCGTGGCGTCAGGACGCGCCACAACCCGCGCACCGATCGATTTATCGTGCGCCGACGATCTATCTAAGGGGAGTATCCATGTCGCGTTCTTCGAAGAAAGGTCCGTACGTCGACGACCGGCTGCTACAGCGGGTCGAAGACATGAACCGGGCAAGCGAGAAGCGAGTGTTGCGCACTTGGTCGCGCGACTCGACCGTCTTCCCGCAGATGGTTGGCCATACGATCGCCGTACACGACGGTCGGCGGCACGTGCCAGTCTACATCAGCGAAAATATGGTCGGCCACAAGCTCGGTGAGTTCGCTCCGACCAGGCTGTTCCGCAGCCACGGTGGCAAGAAGGCCGATAAGCGCGGGAAGATGAAGTGATGGAAGCAAAAGCTATTTCGAAATATGTGCGGATCTCGCCGACGAAGGTTCGCCCCGTCATGGATCTCATTCGGGGTAAGACCGTCGTGCAGGCGCTGTCCATTCTGCGCTACATGCCGCAGAAGGCGGCACACGAGATCGCGCTGACGATTAGGTCGGCCGCAGCCAATGCCGAGAATAACTTCGACATGGTACCCGACGATCTGGTTGTCAAGACTGTCTATGCTGGCGAGGGCCCGGCATTTAAGCGCTTCATGCCCCGCGCACGCGGGCGCGGAGACCGTATCCGCAAGCGGACGACGCATATCACCGTTATCGTGGACGACGGTCAGGAAGTGTAAGCGAGGCATTATGGGTCGTAAAGTTCACCCGATTGGTTTTCGGGTCGGTTACATTAAGGACTGGCAGTCGAAGTGGTTCAGCGAGCGCGGCTACGCGAACCAGCTCCACGAAGACTTCGCGCTGCGCAAGATCATCGGCAAAGAGCTCGCCAACGCTGGCGTCTCGCACATCGATATCGAGCGCTCCGCCAACAAGATCGAAGTGACGGTGTTCACGGCGAAGCCGGGTATCGTCATCGGCAAGCGCGGCACCAAAGTCGATGAACTGAAAAGCTCGCTGGAGAAGACCACCGGGAAAAAGGTGAAGCTCAACATCCAGGAGATTCATCAGCCCGAGATGGAGGCGCAGCTGGTCGCCGAGAGTATCGGCGAGCAGATCACCAAGCGTGTCTCGTACAAGCGTGCGATGAAGCAGGCAGTGCAGCGCGCGATGCGTCTTGGTGCGCTCGGCGTCAAGGTCAAGTGCTCGGGGCGGCTGGCCGGCGCTGAGATCGCTCGTATCGCCTGGGAACGCGACGGCCGCGTGCCGCTCCACACTCTGCGCGCCGACATCGACTATGCGCAGGTACACGCGCACACCACCTATGGCCGGATCGGCGTGAAAGTGTGGATCTACAAAGGCGATGTGTTTCCGGACGCCAACGGCAAAATGGTGCTGCAGACGGTCAACCCGCTCAGCCGGGGTGGCGCAGGCGATGAGGAAGAAGAGCGCCCACGTCGGCGTGGCGGTCGCGGCAATGATCGTGGCGGCCAAGGGGCGAACGACCGCGGCGGGCGCGGCGGCCCAGGGGGCGGCAGTGCTGGTGGTGGCCGTGGGCCGCGCCGGGGCTAAGGAGAAAATACCATGCTGATGCCAAAGCGCGTCAAATATCGCAAGCAGATGCGTGGGCGCCGGCGCAATCTTGGGCTCGCACAGCGCGGCAACACCGTCGCGTTTGGCGATTTCGGGCTGCTGGCGCTCGAGCACTGTTGGATCACAAGCCGGCAGATCGAGGCGACCCGGCGCGCGATCACGCACCACGTTAAGCGCGGTGGGAAAGTCTGGATCCGGATCTTCCCAGATAAACCGGTGACCGCAAAACCGGCCGAGACCCGCATGGGCTCGGGAAAAGGTGCGGTCGACCATTACGTCTGTGTCGTCAAGCCGGGGCGCGTAATGTTTGAGCTCGGCGGCGTGCGCGCAGATGTGGCGCACGAAGCGCTGACCCTCGCAGCTGCAAAAATGCCGATCAAGTGCAAGATCATCGGCCGTGAGGATGTGGAGACTGCGGAGGCAGCCGAATGAAGGTAGATGAGCTGCGCGCCCTGGATACCGAAAGGCTCCAGAGCCAGATCAAAGAGTATCGTCAAGAACTATTCAACCTGCGTTTTCAGCAGGTGACTGGCCGACTGACCGCCACTAGCCGCCAGGGGAACGTCAAACGCGAAATTGCGCGTATCAGGACGATCCTCCGCGAGCGCGAGCTGGGGCTCTGATAGGAGATCGTTAATGTCCGAGGGACGACGTCAGTACAAAGTCGGCCGAGTGGTCAGCGATAAAATGGAGAAGACGGTGGTGGTGGCAGTGGACTACCTCAAACCCCACCCGCTCTATCGCAAGATCATTCGGAAGACCAATAAGTTTCATGCGCACGATGAGACTAACACGTGCAAGATTGGCGACGTAGTGCGGATCGGCGAGACACGGCCGATCAGCAAGACGAAGTGTTGGGAAGTGATTGAGATTGTCACACGCGGCGAGGGGGGTTAGCAATGATTCAGCAACAGACTCGCCTTCGCGTCGCTGACAATACCGGTGCTAAAGAGATCATGTGTATTCGGGTGATGGGTGGGTCGCGGGTGCGCTATGGCTCGGTCGGCGATGTAATCGTCGCCTCGGTTAAGGAAGCGACGCCGGGCGGCACGGTCAAGAAGGGCGAGGTTGTGCGCGCGGTCATCGTGCGGACGGCCAAAGAGTATGGCCGCCCCGATGGCTCACACATTCGCTTTGACGACAATGCGGCGGTCATCATTAATAAAGAGAACAATCCGCGTGGGACACGCATCTTCGGACCGGTTGCCCGCGAGTTGCGCGAGCGGTCGTTTATGAAGATCATCTCGCTCGCGCCAGAGGTGCTCTAGACTGCGTGCGGCCGCGAGGTCATGCGTCAGAGAGGTGAAGTATGCACATCAAAACCGGCGACAAAGTCATGATCATTGCCGGCAAAGATAAAGGGAAAGACGGCGTCATCAAGCAGTCGTTTCCGAGCGCGCATCGCGTGATCGTCGAGGGGCGCAATATGGTCAAACGCCATACCAAACCCCGCGGCCCGGGTAAGCCAGGCGGCATCCTTGAGATGGAAGCGCCGCTAGAAAGCTCGAACGTGATGCTGATTTGCCCGAGCTGCGGCAAAGCATCACGCACTGGCCATCGGTTTTTGGAGGAGACCGACCATAAAGGTCGGCCGCGCAAAGTACGCTTCTGCAAAGCGTGCGATGCCACGATCGACGATACAAAGTAGGCAGCGCTCGCGCTGTAAGACAAGGTCGGAGACTTCGGTCTCCAATCCCTTGAGGAATGAGGCAATGGTAACACGTCTTCAGACAAAATATCGAACCGAGATCGTCCAAGGGCTGATGCAAGAGTTTGGCTATACATCGGTGATGCAGGTACCGCGGCTCACCAAAGTTGTGCTGAACATCGGCATGGGCGAGGCGGTTTCGAATGCTAAGTCGCTCGATGCGGCGCTTGGCGACCTCACCGCAATCACGGGCCAGAAGCCGGTTGTGACGCGGGCGAAGAAGTCGGTGGCATCGTTTAAGCTGCGGCAAGGCATGCCGATCGGGGCGATGGTAACGCTGCGCAGCAATACGATGTACGACTTTCTCGATCGCCTTATGAGCCTCGCACTGCCGCGGGTCCGCGATTTTCGCGGTATCAGCCGCCGCTCGTTCGATGGGCGCGGGAACTACAGCCTTGGGCTGCGGGAACAGATTTTGTTCCCAGAAATTGACTATGATAAAGTCGACAAGCTGCGCGGCATGGAGGTCTCGATCGTTACAACGGCGACCGATGATGCTCAGGGCTACGCGCTGCTCAAGCGGCTCGGCATGCCGTTTCGCGATTAGTCACCGCCAGGAGCGTCCGGCCACGGCGCTCACCAGCCGGGTGACAGTCTAAGGAGTTCTACATTGGCGAAGACATCGCTTATCGTTAAGTCTCAACGGACGCCGAAGTTCAAGGTTCGCGCCTACAATCGCTGCCGACTGTGTGGCCGCTCGCGGGCATACATGCGTAAGTTTGGCATGTGCCGCATCTGCTTCCGCGAAAATGCGCTCAAGGGTCTCATCCCCGGCGTGACGAAGTCGAGCTGGTAGGCAGCTTGGAGCAAGCCGCAGTGGTAGCGTGGACCGGACCGCACAGACGGCCGGCGGACAAGGAGGAGCGTCGTGAGCGTTAACGATCCTATTGCAGATATGCTGACCCGTATTCGAAATGCCTGCATGGCACGACATACGACGGTGCAGATTCCGACGTCGAAGATGAAAATCTCGATCGCCGATATTCTCAAGCGCGAGGGCTTTATCGATGGCTACGAGATTATGAGTGTCTCGCCAGTCGATATGATTGTTGTTCAGTTGAAGTACACCACCGATCGGCGCTCGGTTATCACTGGCCTCAAGCGGGTCAGCAAGCCGGGGCTTCGGATTTACACTGGTCGCGCCGATATCCCGCGGGTGCGTGGCGGCCTTGGTCTCAGCATTCTTAGCACGCCAAAAGGTGTGATGGCAGGTCACGAAGCCTGGCAGCAGCACGTTGGTGGCGAAGTACTGTGCTACGTTTGGTAGCAGAGAGGAGTGAAGGATGTCGCGCATCGGGAAAAAGCCAATTACCGTGCCAAATAGCGTGACCGTCACGCTGAACGAATCGAACTATGCTACGGTCAAAGGACCAAAAGGCATGCTCGAGCAGCAGTTGCCGGCCGACGTTGTGATTAAACGTGATGGTGAGGTGCTCACCGTCGAGCGTCTCTCTGATAGTAATAAGCATCGCTCCCTCCACGGCCTGACACGGACGCTGCTGGCCAATATGGTCATTGGCGTCACCGATGGCTATGCGCGGACGATGGAGATCCTCGGGGTCGGCTTTCGCGCCAACCGCGAGGGGAAGAACATCGTGCTACAGGTTGGGTTCTCGCATCCGATCCGCGTCGAGCCGCCAACCGGTGTGACGTTCGAGGTCATGGATCGCAAGAGTGTCAACGAGCCACAGCAGGTGATCATCCGTGGCATCGACAAGCAAATTGTCGGTGAAGAGGCCACCAAGCTGCGGATGCTACGCCCGCCTGAGCCATACAAAGGCTATGGTATCAAGTATCAGGGCGAACGCGTGCGGCGCAAGGCCGGCAAGACCGGTAAGACGAAGTAGGAGTGAGCTATGGCAAAACGTACACCGCGTGAACTGCGGCTACGCCGACATAATCGGGTGCGCCGCAAAGTCAGCGGGAGCAGCGCCCGCCCGCGCCTGAGCGTGTTTCGCAGCAGCATGCATATCTACGCTCAGGTCATCGATGATGCGGTCGGTCGTACGATCGCCGCAGCCTCGACAGTCGATAATGGTCTCGATGGTCAGCTTGGCGAGCAGACTAAGACACAGCAGGCACAGGCCGTCGGTCGGCTGATCGCTGAGCGTGCCAAGGCTGCTGGAATCACGCAGGTCGTCTTCGACCGCGGCGGTTTTCTTTACCACGGCCGAGTGCGTGCGCTGGCGGATGCCGCCCGCGACGCTGGCCTCGATTTCTAGTCAGGAGGGGCTGTGGCTCGAAGAATTCTGGCCGATGACCTGACGCTCGAAGAGCGAGTGGTGCAGATCAATCGTGTCTCTAAAGTTGTTAAAGGCGGTCGCCGCTTTAGCTTCAGCACGCTCGTCGTGGTCGGCGATGGCAAGGGCCACGTCGGCGTTGGCATGGGCAAGGCCGCTGAGGTCCCCGAGTCGATCCGCAAGGGTGTCGAGTCGGCTAAGCGCAACCTGATCCGCGTCTCGCTCGTGGGGACGACAGTGCCGCACGAGGTTGAGACGAGCTACTCGGCATCCAAGGTGCGGCTCATCCCAGCTGCTCCCGGCACGGGTGTCATCGCTGGTCGTGGCGTTCGCCCAGTCATTGAGGCTGCAGGTATCAAAGATCTGCTCTCGAAGCGCTATGGCAGCAACAATCCAATCAATGTTGTCAAAGCGACGTTTGAGGCGCTCAGCCGTATGTCATCGCTCGAAGATCAAGCCAGAATGCGCGGCCTGACTACGCGCGAGCTAAACATGCGTCGCTCGCGCCGCCAGACGGAAGTGCAGGAAAGCTAAATGGCGAAGCTTCGTGTAGTCTATGTCAAGAGCGCGATCGGCTACAGCTATGACCAGAAGGCGACGATAAAGTCGCTTGGCCTGCGCAAGCTGAACAGCTCGGTGATCATTGAGGATACTCCGGCCATGCGCGGGATGGCGTTCAAAGTTCGCCATTTGGTGCGGGTTGAGGAGCTCGCTGGCGACAGCGCTTCAGCCGTTGTGTCCCCGGCTGCTGCGGCTGTCGTCGCTCCAGCTGTGGCCGCGCCGATCGCTGCTACGCCGGTGGACACAGCCCCAGATGCAACCGGCGATGATCTCGAAGTGATCGAGGGGATCGGGCCCAAAATAGCTGGTGTGCTTCGCGAAGGTGGTATCACCACATTTGTGCAGCTGGCGGCGATGACCCCAGAGGCGATCGATGCACTGCTGAAGCAGAATGGCACCATCCGTATCGCACACCCCGAAACATGGCCGGAGCAAGCGGCGCTGGCCGCAGCGGGGAATTGGGATGCGTTTAAGAGTCTGACCGAGCAGCTTAAGGGCGGTCGGCGGGCGTAAGGATATGAGCTATGAAGTTACACGATCTTAAACCGGCTCCCGGCTCCCATCGCGAGCGCCTGCGCATCGGGCGTGGCTATGGCTCGGGCAAAGGCAAAACCGGTGGTAAGGGTATGATGGGTCAGAAGGCTCGATCGGGCCCGAACCCATACCGGACATTCGAAGGCGGGCAGAACCGAATTGTTCGCCGCATGCCGTATCTGCGCGGGTTCAAAAACCGCTATCGGATCGAGTATGAGGTCATCAATGTCGGCGAGTTCAATGAGCTGCCGGTCGATCACGAGGTGACGATCGGTTCGCTCATCGAGTCGGGCGTCATCGAGGCGTCGCGGCCGCTCAAGATTTTGGGCGATGGCGATCTCAGCGTCAAGCTGACCGTCCACGCCCACAAGGTGAGCGCAAGCGCGCGGAGCAAAATCGAAGCGGCCGGCGGAACAGTGGTCGAGACGCCGTGGGTCACCGAGCGGCAGAGTCGGTCGCACGGCGTCAACCCGGCGATGCGCAACCAGCCGCCACGGCCTTCGAAGAAGGCTAAGGTCTAGGAGATACCCCGATGCTTCAGTCGGTACGCCAGGCGATCGCGCTGCCAGAGCTGCGCAACCGAATACTTTTTACGCTCGGTATGCTGCTGATATGTCGGCTGATCGCCCATATCCCTGTCCCGAACATTGACCCAAACTCGCTACAGAGCCTACGCGATGCGCTCGCCACAAACCAGCTTGCGCAGCTGCTCAACATCTTTGCCGGCGGGGCGCTGCAGAACCTCTCGGTGGCGGCGATGGGCGTGTACCCATATATCACTGCGCAGATCATCGTGCAGCTGCTCCAGCCACTTATCCCAGCGCTCGACGAGATGCGCAAAGAGGGTGAGCAGGGCCGCATGAAGATCAATCGTATTACGTTCTATGCCACGATCCCGATGGCATTGCTTCAGGCGTATGGACAGACCATCACACTCGAGCGCGGTCTCGGCGGCGGGCAGCAGCTGTTCCGCACTCCATTCGATCTGGTCGGCCACTTCCTGCCGACGTTCACGATCCTGATGACAATGGTGGCGGGGACGATGCTGCTGGTCTGGATCGGCGAGCAGATCCAGC
>JAYUUK010000429.1:0-8549 GCA_043754595.1 Roseiflexaceae bacterium
TATGGTATCGGCAACGGTATCTCAGTGATCATCTTTGCGGGTATCATCTCTGGTCTGCCACGGCTGATCAATCAGGGATTTACCACGGTATCGCTCGGCGACACACAGCAGGTGCTCGGGATCATCGGGTTCATTGTGATCGCGCTGGCGACGCTAGTGGGCATCGTCCTGATGCATGAGGCACAGCGGCGTATACAAGTAATGTATGCCAAACGTGTGCGTGGCAATCGCGTATACGGTGGCCAGAGCAGCTTCATTCCACTCAAAGTCAACATGGCTGGGATGATCCCGCTGATCTTCGCCCAGAGCATCATCATTTTCCCCGGTACGTTGGCCTCGTACGCCTGCCCCGAACAGGTTGCTCCCGCTGGTGCCGGGCTGCTCAAACAGGCGGCATGTTTCACGTATGCTACGTTTAGCCCATCGGTCGGTGGCTCTGTCCAGGGGCACGGGCTGATCTACTCGGTGCTGCTGTTCATCCTGGTCTATTTCTTCACCTACTTCTACACAAAGGTGATCTTCGACCAGCAGAATATTCCGGACTCGCTACAGAAGAATGGTGGCTTCATCCCCGGCATTCGCCCTGGCAAGCGCACTGAGGAGTATCTTGGGCAAGTCGTGAGCCGGATCACTCGTGTCGGCGCGCTGTTTCTCAGTCTGGTGGCGGTGCTGCCGTTCATCACACAGTCGATAACGGGCGTTCCGATCGGGCTTGGTGCAACCGCGCTGCTGATCGTGGTTGGTGTGGCGGTGGATACGATGCGCCAGCTCGAAGCACAGCTTGTGATGCGCAACTACGAGGGCTTCATCAATCGGTAGCCGCGAGCTCGCTGGTGAGCGGAGAAACTTCGGATGGATGTTATCTTGCTTGGTGCGCCTGGGGCGGGGAAGGGCACCCAGGCAAAGGTGCTCGAAGAGCACAGCGGTTTGGTTCATGTCGCGAGCGGCGATCTATTTCGGGCGGCGCTGCGTCAGGGAACCGAGCTCGGGATGCTAGCAAAATCCTATATGGATCGCGGCGAGTTGGTTCCCGATGAGGTTGTCATTCGGATGATCATCGAGCGGATCAGTCAAGCCGACTGTGATGACGGCGTGATATTCGATGGATTTCCACGCACCCGCGACCAGGCTGAGGCGCTCGAAGTCGAGCTTGGTAAGCAGGAGCGGCAGATAAACTACGTGCTTTACCTTCGGGTGCCTGAGGACGTATTGCTGAGACGGATTGCAGGACGGCAGACTTGCAAAACTTGCGGGTCTACATATAATATGTTCTACTTTCCGTCGAAGCGGCCCGATGTCTGCGATGAGTGTGGTGGTCGGCTCTACCAGCGTAGCGACGACACGATGGAGACGGCGCGGCATCGGCTCGAAGTCTACTTCGCGCAGACGATGCCACTGATTGAGTATTTTCGTGAGCGTGAGACGCTGGTGGAGATCGATGGACAGCGCGAGATCTCGCTCGTAACTGAGGCGATGCTGAAGTCGATCGATCGCGCCTGATCGGTGATTGGGCGTGGCGCGGCCGTGTGTCGGGGGTGCGCAAAAGGGAGCGATATGTCGAAGAAGAAGGACATGATCGAGATGGAGGGGACGATCACGGAGCCGCTACCAAATGCGATGTTCCGCGTCCAGCTCGAAAACGGTCATGAAGTGTTGGCGCACATCTCTGGCAGAATGCGAATGAACTATATTCGTATTCTCAAAGGGGATCGGGTTCTGGTCGAACTGTCGCCATACGATTTAACTCGTGGACGAATTACGTACCGCTATAAGTAAACGTTGTATCGCTCATCTGGTAACAAAACATCCCATATCTGTGGGGGGGGAGGGCAATGTGAAAGTTCAGGCGTCGGTTAAACCACGCTGCGAATACTGCCGAGTTATCAAGCGTAAGGGCATCCTGCGCGTCATCTGCAGCCGTCAGCCAAAGCACAAGCAGCGTCAGGGCTAGGAATAAGGGGAGTAGCATGGCACGTATCGCCGGGATCGATATCCCACGGGGTAAGAAGATCGAAATCGCCATCACGTATGTGTATGGGATCGGTCGCTCGAACGGTATGGACGTACTGCGGGCAGCGAACGTCAACCCGAACACGCGGGTGCGCGACCTGACCGAAGAGGAAGTCAACCGGATCCGCGAGGTCGTCGAGCGCGAGTATCGCGTCGAGGGCGATCTGCGCCGCGAGATCCAGATGAATATCAAACGGCTGATGGACATCGGCTGCTACCGTGGGCTGCGGCACCGCAAGGGGATGCCAGTGCGTGGGCAGCGGACGCGCACAAACGCGCGCACGCGGCGCGGGCGTAAGGGTCAGGCGATCGGCATCAAGAAGAAGACCGCTAAGAAGTAATTGCCGCTGGTCGCGCGCAGGTCTGAGCCAACTGGCTGACGCTGCGTAGACGCCAACGCATTTGTAAAGGAACATTATGGCGAAGCAACCTGCTAAGGGTGCTGCGGCGGCTGGCAAACGTCAGCGAGGCAAGCGGCGTGAGAAAAAGAATGTGCCGCGCGGCCAGGCACACGTCCAGAGCACGTTCAACAACACTATCGTTACCATCACCGACCCAAGTGGCGCGGTGGTCTGCTGGTCGAGCGCTGGCCAGAACGGTTTCAAGGGTTCGCGCAAGAGCACGCCGTATGCGGCGCAGATGGCCTCTGAGCAGGCTGCACGCAAAGCGATGGACAACGGGATGCGATCGGTCGAGGTGTTCGTCAAGGGGCCAGGCTCGGGCCGCGAGGGTGCGATCCGTGCCCTGCAGTCGGCTGGGCTACAGGTGCTCTCGATCAACGACGTGACCCCGATCCCGCACAATGGGTGTCGGCCGCCGAAGCGCCGGCGCGTGTAATGCTTGGTGCGGTCGTTAGGCATGGCATTTGCCGTGTGCCCGGCGCGCACCCTCAGTTGTAGAGGAGTTTCAATGGCTCGTTATCGTGGGCCGGTCGGCAAAATTAGCCGGCGGCTTGGAATAGGTATCACGGAAAAAGGTCAGCGCGTGCTCGCCAAGCGCTCCTTCCCCCCTGGCCAGCACGGCCCGTCGGCGCGCCGCCGGCAGGTTTCAGACTATGGGCTTCAGCTTCAAGAGAAGCAGAAGGCGCGTCTGATGTATGGCATTCTGGAGCGGCAGTTCCGCCGGATCTTCGAGAAGGCGCAACGCTACCCGGGCGAGACCGGGACTTACTTGTTCATCCTGTTGGAGCGGCGGCTTGATAATGTGGTCTATCGTCTCGGGCTGGCGGCTACGCGCGCGCAGGCTCGGCAGCTGGTGAACCACGGCCACGTGATGGTCAACGGGCGCAAGACCGATATTCCCTCCTACACCACGAAGGTGGGTGAGAAAATCACGGTTCGCCCCGAGAGCCGCCGCCTAACCTACTTCAAAAATATGACGGATGGCGGCGAGTTTGGCCGCACCCGCGTGCCTGACTGGCTGCGGGTCAACGCGACCGAGATTTCGGGCGAGGTCGTCTCGCTGCCGCGCCGCGAGGATGCCGAGCAGGGGATCAACGAGCAGCTGATCGTCGAGTTCTATAGCCGCTAATTGTTTACGATTTATGCTCTGTGCGCTGTCTGTCGTCTCGGCAGGCTAGGCGTGCCGGGTATAAATCGTAAATCTTGTCAAGGAGGCGATTATGTTAGATATCGCCATGCCCAAGATCGAAGTCGTTCAGGCGGCTGAAAACTATGGCCGGTTTAAGATTGAGCCACTCGATCCCGGCTACGGTCATACGCTCGGCAACGCGCTGCGGCGCGTCCTGCTCTCTTCGATCCCGGGCTCGGCCGTGACGAAGGTTAAGATCGATGGAGTCTTTCATGAATTCTCCACCGTCTCCGGCGTCAAAGAGGATGTGACCGAAGTTGTGCTCAATATTAAAGGTATCCGGTTGCGCTCATATGCCGAGCGACCGGTGAAGATCCCGCTCTCCAAACAGGGTCCCGGCGTGGTGCGCGCAAGCGACATCGATGCGCCGAGCAATGTCGAGCTGGTGAATCCAAACCACTATATTTGCACGCTCGATAATGAAGACTCGCATATCAACATCGAGTTGACCGTCGAGCGCGGCCGGGGCTACCTGCCGGCAGACCAGCGCGATGCGCTGCCGATCGGTGAGATTCCGGTCGATGCGATTTTTACGCCGGTGCCGCGGGTCAACTATGTGGTTGAGAATACGCGTATCGGCCAGGCGACAGATTTCGACCGGCTGGTAATCGAGATCTGGACCGACGGGACGATCAAAGCGGGCGACGCGCTGAGCCACGCCGCACAGGTGCTGGTGCAGTACAGTCAGACGATCGCCGAGTTCAACCGGCTCTCGCTCGAGCTCGAAGCGCCGAGCACGGCGGTTGGCGGGCTAGCCATCCCGGCCGATGTGTATGATACGCCGATCGAGGAGCTTGACCTCTCGACCCGGACGTACAACTGTCTCAAGCGCGCCGATATCACGAAGGTCGGGCAGGTTATGGAGATGGACGAGAAGGCGCTGATGTCGGTGCGTAATCTCGGTCAGAAGTCAATGGAAGAGATCCGCGACAAGCTTATCGAGCGCGGGTATCTGCCGCGGATGAGCGGCGTGGCGATCGAAGGCTAGAGCGGCTCCGCCATAAGGCGGCAGCACCAACATATGAGGGATTGAGCGATGCGACACCGAAAAGAAGGATTTCTGCTTGGGCGAGATGCCGAGGCACGCAAGGCGCTGCTGCGCGGGCTGATGATCTCGCTGATCGAACACCGCCGGATCGAGACGACGCTGACCAAGGCGAAGTTTGTCCAGCCGGCGATCGAGAGCCTGCTTTCGCTGGCGCGGCAGGATACGCCACAGAGCCGGAAGCTTGCGCTCTCACGGCTCGACAGCAAAAAGGCGATGCGCGAGCTGTTCGCGTTTGCGCCGACGCATTACGCCGATCGCTCCAGCGGTTTCACCCGGATCACGAAGATCGGGCAGCGCAAGGGCGATGGGGCGGAGATCGCGGTCATCGAGCTGCTGTAGCACGTGGCCGCCGGCGAACGCACGATCGCGCTGCTGCTCGAATACGACGGCGCGCAGTTCTCGGGCTCGCAGGCGCAGGCGGACGCTCGCACGGTGCAGGTCGTTTTCGAGCATGCCTGGCTGCGGGTTACAGGTGAGGCGTGCCGCATAGCGCTGGCGGGCCGAACCGACGCTGGGGTTCACGCGAGGGGGCAGGTTGCGAGCCTGCACAGTGCGACACGGCATACCCCTGACACGCTGGTGCGGGCGCTCAACGCTCATCTGCCAGACGATCTAGCGGTGAGGGCGGCACGAGACGTGGATGCGCGCTTTCACGCGCGTCACTCGGCAGTACGGCGGGACTACCGCTATCTGGTGGACAACGGTGCGGTGCGGTCGGCGCTGTTGCGGGGTCGTGCGGCGCACGTCACTAGACCGCTCGATGTGGCGATGATGGATTTGGCGCTGAGCGACCTGCGTGGCAGCCACGATTTTGCAGCGCTGAGTGATACGCCGCAGGCCGGGACGACGCTGCGAAACGTACTTGATACATCGGTGCGCGGTGGCGATCTTGGCGGGCAGCCGGTGGTGGTGATTGCGATCGGGGCGAATGCGTTTCTTCGCCATATGGTGCGCAACATCGTCGGCGCGCTTATCGGGGTTGGCCACGGGCGCGCTGGGCGAGCGGGACTGATAGACGCGCTAGAAGACCGCGAGCGACGGCGGACGCGCTTGCTGGCACCGGCTCACGGGCTGTACCTGATGTCGGTGACTTATCTGGGCGGCGATCTGTGGGACGTGCCGCGCGGTGATGACGAGGGGGTGCGGCCCCCATACGATGCCTTCGGGCGAGAGAGAGTACAATGAATACAATGAAGACCTATTTTCAGAAAGCGTCTGAAGTCAAGCGCGAGTGGCATGTCGTCGACGCGACGGGTCAGACGCTCGGGCGACTCGCGACGCAGATCGCGGTGCTGCTACGCGGCAAGCTTAAGCCGACATTCAGCCCGAACCTCGATGGCGGCGATTTCGTGGTTGTGATCAACGCTGAGAAGGTGGTGGTCACTGGCCGCAAGGCGCAGCAGAAAAATTACTACCGCCACTCGAACTACCCTGGTGGTCTTAAGACAGTACCGTACGCGCGCATGCTCGCGCTCCACCCGGATCGTATCCTGCGTTTCGCCGTCAAGGGGATGCTGCCGAAGGGCCGCCTCGGGCACGCGCAGATCACCAAGCTGAAGATTTTTGCTGGCCCGAAGCACCCGCACGCTGCTCAGCAGCCAAAGGCGTATGTCCCGCGTCCGCGCGGCTAACCCATAGGAGCAAGCATGACCGAGAAGCGTTACTATCAGGGGACAGGCCGCCGCAAGACGGCGGTGGCGCGCGTGCGTTTGTTCTCCGGCAACGGCGATATTGTGGTGAACGGCCGCAGCATCGGTGAGCACTTCGGCGCGCGCGAGCTGTTCGCACGCGAGATCCATCGCCCGCTCGAGCTGACGGGCAACGGCACAGCGTTTAATGTGCTAGTGAAGGTGCGCGGCGGCGGTGTGAGCGGCCAGGCGATCGCGGTGCGGCACGGCATCGCCCGCGCGCTGCTGGATCTGAACGCCGAGCTGCGACCGGTGCTCAAGAAGGCCGGTCTGCTGACCCGCGACCCGCGCATGAAAGAGCGCAAGAAGCCCGGCCTCAAGCGAGCGCGCAAGCGGCCGCAGTACACCAAGCGGTAATGTCGCTCAGCCCGGTCAAAGAAATCACGCGCGTCGATCAAATGATCGGCGCGCGCTGTGTGTTCCAACGCTATCTGGTAGAGCGGCGCAGCATCCATGCCAGCGCAAACCCGGCGAGTCCCTGAAAGACCCATGCGCCAGTGGATCCAAAGATGGTGAATTTTGGCGCGAGATCGATGCCGGCCGCCCGTGTGGTCAGCCAGCCGATAGCCCATCCGAGGGTGACGACGACCGGCCACAGCCATGGGAGCTGGACCTGCCGCCGCAGCTCCAGCCACTGTGTCAGCCCGATGCACAGCCCGGTGAGCAGGCGCGCCAGACGAGGGTGATGTCGCTCGTCTGTGTACCGAAGAGTGCCACGCTTGCGGTGAGACCGACACCCATCCCGACTGCGCTGAGCGCAACCCAGCGCCTGCGAAGCAGGAGCCTCGATCTGAGCGCCAGCCACTGCCCTAGACCGATGACTGCGCCGGTGATCGCGCCGCCTATCAGCGCATCAATCGTGGTCTCCACCAACGGCTCCAACTCCAGCGAGACCGCCGATCGGAAAGGCGAGGAATGTGGCGCCCCAGCGCAGCCAGAGCCACCACGATGGGCCGATGGAGGTGCTCACCTCACCACCGCCGCCGCTTCGCCGTGCGCCAGCTGCTCGCGGTTCCAGGCGATCGTCGCGCCGAGCGCCTCGTTCAGCGGGGTATGCGCGAGGCCGAACTGCCGCGTGAAGGCCGAGCTATCCATCACAAACGGTTCGTTCCACTCGTAGAGCATCTCCACGCTCTCGGCGACCCCGTGATTGAATAGCCCGATCAGTGAGAGTATGACTCGGCCCGAGCCACGAGCTACGAGCGGTGTGCCGAGCTGCTCGCCGATCTGCGCCACGAGCGCCGCCTGCGTGAGTGGCGGCGCGCTCGGGACGTGCCAGGCGCGGCCGAAGCCGGTGTTGGTAGTGCCGAGCAGCGCCAGCGCACGGCCGAAATCGGGGATGTACGTGAACGTATGCGGCTGATCGAGCTTGCCGAGCATATTGATCCCCTTCCCTGTGAGCGCCGGCTGGAAGAGAAGCTCGGAGGAGAGCGAGTCATAGGGGCCGAAGAAATCTGCGCCACGGGCGCTGGCGGCGCGGATTTGCCCGGACTGGTGGGCGGCGAACAGCGCCTCGGTCATCGCCTGACGGATGCGGCCCTTGCGGGTGTGGGCGCCATAGGGCGTCTGCTCGGTCATCGGCGCGCCGTGCGGGTCGCCGTACATGTACAGGTTCTCGGCGACGACGAGCGCCGACTGGTTGGCCGCCGCGCTGGCGATGATCGCCGCCTGCATGCGCGGGAAGTTGCCGGCCCACTGGTGGTACGGCGGCTGGGCGCACTGGTAGACGGATGTCGCGCCGTGCATAATCTTCGTCATACTGGCGGCGTCCATGGCATCGCCGGATACAGCTTCGATATCGGTGGGGAGGTGGGCGGCGCGGCCGCTGCGATTGACGACGCGGACGCGCTTGCCGGCTTCGAGCAGGGCTGTGGCGGTCCAGCTGCCGAGCGGGCCGCTGCCGATGACGACGTGAAGATCGTTGCTCATAGTTTTGCTCCTTGATGTGTGTCGATCGCGGATGATAGATTCGACTCGATGTGACAGAAACGGGCGCTCACTCGACCTCGACGACGCCCTCCATGAAGGGGTGAAGCGAGCAGACATAGCGATAGGTGCCTGGGGCGGCGAAGGTCTGCTGGTAGCTGCCGCGCTCGATGATTGGCGAGCGCTGCGCGGCGAAGACCACATCGTGGCGCGCCGGGTCAGCGCCACTCGCGCCGCCATCGGCGAACTCCCAGGTGAGCGTGGTGCCGGCCAGAATACGGACGACG